>CAMDGT010000009.1 GCA_945898025.1 Rickettsia typhi
ATTTTAGAACCTTTTGCAGGAAGTAATAATTTAATAAAAATGCTAAAGAAAATGAACTTGTGCAATAATTTTATTTCTTATGATATAGAGCCAAAAAATCAAGATGTTTTATTTAGAGATAGCCTAAAAAATTTTCCTACAAATTACAATGTCTGCATAACAAATCCGCCTTATTTAGCACAAAATTCTGCAAAAAGAAGAGGTTTGTTTTTTCCAGAAACGGCATATAATGATCTTTATAAATTTGCACTTGATAAATGCTTGCAAAATTGTCAAAATGTCGGCGTTATAATTCCCGCTTCTTTTTTAAATTCAAAACTCTTTAGAGATAGATTATCTCACTATATTTTGCTTAATAATAAAATGTTTAATGATACCGAACATCCTGTTTGCCTCGCTTTATTTAAAGAAAAAGCAGATGATGTTGAAATTTATGAGGATAAAGAATTTGTTGGAATGTTAAGTTATTTCGAGAAAAAATTGCCGAAAAATAATAAAAAAATCACAATGAAGTTTAATGATAAAAAAGGAGGTCTTGGTTTAATAGCAATAGATAACACGATTGAGCCTTCTATTAGATTCTGTAATGGCGAAGATATAGATCCTAATAAAATTGGCAATTCTTCAAGAAGCATTACTAGAATTTCAATTGATTGCGATATTGATAAATTGGTAAAAAATCTTAATGAAATGATAAATGAGTTTAGAAAAGAGACATTTGATATATTTTTAACTCCATTTAAGGGCCTAAGAAGAGATTTAAAATATAGAAGAAGGCTTGATTATGAGTTGGCAAGAAATATAATTAATCAAGTTTACTACACAATATGAATTATAAAGATAGATATAAATTTCAGATTAAAGAGAATTTAAAAAATGTTCTTAATGAAATTGAAACAAAAGATATGAAATTAAAAATTTCTAATTGGGCGAATAAATTTAACTATTCTTTTGATGAAATAAAAGAAAAAATTAGAAATGATGAGGTTTTTAGATGTGTTTTTGCAAAAGATCCATCTAAGCAAAATTTATATCAAAATCTTGCCTCGGAATACATACAGTCTTTAGACATTGTTGAAAATTTTAAAGTTCTCCCAGCTGGTGGCAAAGATGCAATTTATCTAACAAATGGTAAGATTTTGAGCGGAGATCTGTTAAAAAAACAATCCAAAGATATTAAGTCAATTGATTTTATGTGGAATTGTAAAGATTTCATCTTTTATGCTTCTCATAAATATACAGAAATGAATGGCGGAGCTCAAGATAATCAATATAAAGATATTCAAGATTTTTTAAACCATTCACGAGATTGCAATGAAAAAAATACAATATTTTTAGCAATTTGCGATGGAAGTTATTATTTGCAAAAAGATTCAAAAACTGGTGATGAAAGCAAAATAAAAAGACTGCAAAGATTAACTGACAACAAAACCTCTTTTGTTTTGAATATCAATGAATTGGTAGAGCTGTTAAAAAATATTATATCGAAATAGGTAATATTAATATTTTATTTAAACTTTTTAGATTTTGAATGTTATTTATTTGCTTTTTTAAGCTCAATATGAAGCTCTCTAAGTTGTTTCGGGGAAACTTCCGCAGGAGAATTCATCATTAGATCTTGTGCCTTGCCATTCATAGGAAATGGTATTACTTCGCGGATATTTGGCTCGTCGGCTAATAGCATTATAATGCGGTCAATTCCGGGGGCGAGTCCACCATGAGGAGGGGCTCCATATTTAAAGGCATTGATCATTGCTCCAAATTGTTTTTCTACAACTTCAGAATTATATCCAGCAATTTCAAAAGCACGATACATGGTTTCTGGCTTGTGATTTCTGATTGCTCCTGAACAAAGCTCAACTCCGTTGCAGACTATATCATATTGAAATGCTTTAATATCAAGAGGGTTTTGAGAATTAAGTGCTTCAATTCCTCCTTGAGGCATAGAAAATGGATTATGAGAAAAATCAATTTTTTGAGTTTCTTCATTCATTTCATACATTGGAAAATCAACTATCCAGCAAAATTTATAAATATTATTATCAATTAAATTAAGTTCTTGGGCGATTTTATTTCTTACTAAGCCAGCAATTTTTGAGGCTTCGTTAATATTTCCACAAGAAAAGAAAACTGCATCTCCAAAATTTAAATTTGCAGTTTGCTGTAACTCTTTTAGCTTTTCTGGGCTCAGAAATTTAGCTATCGGCCCCTTGGCTTGATTATTTTCATCAAAAATTATATAAGCTAAACCTTTGGCACCGTTGCCTTGAGCAAATTCTATCATTTTATCAAAAAATGAACGAGTTTGATTGGCGGTTTTTGGAGCAGGAATAGCTCTAATTAAAGCTCCGCTCTCAATTGCTTTGCTAAAAATAGAAAATTCTGAATTTTTAAAAATCGCAGTAGCATCAGTGATGATTATAGGGTTTCTAAGGTCTGGTTTGTCGCTACCATATTTTAGTATCGCTTCTTGATAAGGAATGTGAGGTACTTTATTGTCGTTAACTTTTTTGCAACCAAATTGCTTAAAAATATTGATAATTACTGGCTCAATGGTGGCGAAAATATCCGCTTGAGTAACAAAAGACATTTCAATATCTAACTGATAAAACTCGGGAGAGCGATCGGAGCGAAGATCTTCATCTCGGAAACAAGGTGCAATTTGAAAATAGCGGTCAAAGCCCGAAACCATCAATAATTGTTTAAATTGTTGTGGGGCTTGTGGTAGGGCATAGAATTTGCCTTGATGTAAACGGCTTGGAACTAAGTAGTCTCTGGCTCCTTCTGGCGATGAAGAGGTAAGAATTGGGGTTTGAATTTCCAAAAAGTTTTTTGCTGTCATTTCCGCTCTAATTGCCGATATTACTTGACTTCTTAAAATTATGTTGCGATGAGTTTTTTGTCTTCTGAGGTCAAGAAAGCGAAATTTTAGCCTTAATTCTTCAGGGTAAAATTCTTCATCGTTGATTTGAAAAGGAATTTGTTCAGCAAGAGATTCAATAAGCAGTTCCTCGACTGAAACTTCAATTTTACCAGTAGGAATGTTTTTGTTGATCGCTTCTTGATTTCTTAAAGTAACATTGCCAATAATTGTAATTACTGATTCTAATTTAATTTTTGCTATTTGCTCAAGATCTAAATTATTTTTTTGTTGATCAATTACTAATTGAGTAATGCCGTAATGATCTCTTAAATCAATGAATATAAGGCTTCCATGATCTCTTTTAGAATTAACCCAGCCAGAAAGTTTAACTTTGCTATTTATATTGTTTTCTGTAAGTTCCGAGCAATTATGGGTACGATATTGATGCATAAGATTGATTAATTATTTTGTTGATTTTGTCAGATTTAATTTAGCTTAAGGCTGTTGATGATATTAATAAAAGCCTAAAAATCAATAAATATTATTAAAAAATAATCGCTTTAAATTGAGTTATTATTTTTTCTCAAAAACCATTATATAATTAACATCAAAATTTTTATAGTTTTGTTGCCATTGATTTTTTATAATAGAATATTCAAATCCACAAATTTCTTTTAATTCTAATTGATAATTATTAGCAATTTCATTGATTTCCGAAGGTTTAAGAAATTTCTGCCAATCGTGAGTGCCAATTGGTAGCCATCTTAACACATATTCAGCAATAAATTTAGCAGTTAATAATGATTTTATATTGCGATTAATCGTTGCAATAAATATCAGCGACCCAGATTCTCCTAGGGTTGCGCAATCGCTAATTAATTTTTCAATATTAGCAACATGCTCAATTACTTCTAATGCTAAAACAACATTAAATTTTTGTTGTGGAAATTGATTTACATATTCTTCGCTTGAAGCCTTTAAATAATTGATCGCAACTCCTGTTTTTTCGCTATGAATTTTTGCAACCGCAATATTCTTATCGCTAGCATCAATTGCCGTTATTTCTGCTCCCATTAGGGCAAGCGGTTCTGCAACTAAGCCTCCTCCGCAACCAATGTCGATAATTTTTAAGGCTTGATTATCGCGATAATTGGTAAAGATTTTTTTAGAATCCGCGTTGCTTTGAAGATTAAAATATTTTTGTAAATAATTTTTAATATAATTTATTCTTGTTGGATTGAAAAGATGCAAAGGCTTAAATTTGCCGTTTTTATCCCACCATTCATCGGCAATTTTGCTAAATTTCTCAATTTCAATTGGGTCAATGGTTGATTTTTCTTGATTATAATGATTTTTCATAATTTAAATTTTACTAAATTGAGCGACTATATTGGCGAAATCTTGTTGTTGCATAAAATATTCGCCAATTAAAAAGCAGTTAATGCCAAGACCTTTTAAATGTTTTAGGGTGTTGATATCGTTGATTCCGCTTTCACTAACCACAAGATGATCGGTTGGAATTTGCGGTAGTAATTTTATTGAATTTTCAATATCAACTTGCATGGTTTTAAGGTTGCGATTATTGATTCCAATAAGTTTGCTCTTTAATTTTAAAGCTCTTTCCAACTCTTCCTGATTATGAATTTCAATTAAAACCGATAAACCGCAATCAAGGGCTATTTGCTCTAATTCTGCAAGTTTTTTATCGTCTAACATTGCTACAATCAATAAAATGGCATCTGCACCAAGCATTTTTGCTTCATATATTTGATATTTACTAATAATAAAATCTTTTCTTAATATTGGTAAATTGTAGTTTTCCCTAACTTCTCGCAAATATTTATCGCTTCCTAAAAAATATTTTTCATCAGTGAGTATGGAGAGGCAAGTCGCACCGTTATCTTGATAAATCTTAGCAATTTCTAGGTGATTAAAATTGTGACGAATTATTCCTTTTGATGGCGATGCTTTTTTTAATTCACAAATTAAAGCAGTTTGGTTTGCTTCTTTTTTTGCCTTCAGGGCATTAAAAAAGCGGTTCGGAGTAAAATTTTGACATTTAATATTTTTGCAAATATTTTCAAGAGATAGATGTTTCTTTCTTTCTCGTACTTCAATAATTTTATCGTGATAGATTTTTTCAAGAATGTTAGTCATATTTTAAATTTTAAAATCTAAGCAGGTAATCCTATTGCGAATAAACCTTGATATATCAACCACCTCTTGATATTGCGAATTTGATATATTGAAATAATCAAGATTGTAATCAATTTCAAAGTGATGAAATATAGCTATTAATTCAGAAATTGGTAGATAAATTTTACTTAATTTTTGCTTGATTGCAAGCCATTTTTCTTTGGTAATTTGATTAAAAATATCATTTTTTTGTAAAATATTTATTTTTAATTCATATTCATGCTGACATTGATTTGCGACCTCTCTATCAAAGAAATTGGCTATTTGATGATAATTGAAGGTTGCATCTTTTAATTCTAAAATTTCTTCGCTACTAATGATTTTTTCTTGCAATTCTAAGGAGGTAAAAATCTTGCTAGCTATTTGTCTGCCGTGATATATATTTTTAAAAATATTGCCATATTTCATTTGTAAGCTATGAGCAATAAGATGCTCTGATTGACTTGCTGGATAAGAGCCCTTCGCAATTGTCATTGCTTGACCAGATCTTAATAGCATTGCCATAAGGTGATTAATAAAATTATCCTCCTTTAGATTAAAATTTTTAAAATTTTTTCTTAGATTATAGGCATCGGCGCTTGTAAAATCAATTGCTGATTGGCAAAAATTGGTATTAAATAACAAATGAGATAATAGCCAGTCAAAATAACAGCTGTAAAAAGCTAATAGATCCGATATTCCTGCCTTATTTAACTCTTGTGGAGCCTCTTTTATTAAATTACTATCTATAAAAACTGCGATTGCTTGTTTCGTTGCAATACTTTGTTTATGATTATTAACAGTTAAAGAGCTATTTGCTGATAAATAGCCATTCATCGATGTTGCGGAAGGGCAAATTATGTAGGGAAGATTACTTTCTTTGGCAACAAATTTAGTTAAATCGTTAATAGTGCCACTGCCAAGTGCAATTATTAGGTCGCAGTGACTATTTTGTTTAATGTCATTAATAATGCGATGAGCAATTTTAATATCATCTCGCGCTTCATGGATAATTATTTTGTTATTAAACATTGAAAATATGTCGTCGGCAAAAATATTTATGGTGGATTTAATTATATTTTCGTCGCTAATTAGAGTGATATTTTTATATTCGGAGTAATTTTGATTAAGCCATTTTTTAAGATTTGCAAGGCTATTATATTCAATTTTAATATCATTAAAACTATAGGTTGTTGAAGTGTTTTTCATTAATTGGAGTTGGTTAAAAATCCTTCTTCAAAATATGTTACAGGTATACCCCCTCTAACAAGTATGTATCCGCTACGAAATATTGTTTTGTAGTAGTACACATCGTCTCCGGGGTAGTAATGACAGCCAAAAATCTGATAGCCTTGATCGCCGTAAAGCTCTTTTTTAGTACTTGAAACGCTATAAAAAAGTTTATATGCCTCGTTTTTTTCGTATTCTGACGGTGAAAAACAGCCAACTTGCTGTAAAATTCCTAAGCAGGAATTAAGAGAAATTAAAATCAGGATTAATGCAATTTTCTTCATAATTTTTTAAGATTTATTGTGAGACTGAAAGTAATATAATTTACAACAATTCCAATACAACAAACCTTTTTATTTTTGGTAAAATTATTTTTAAGTGAATTTATTTTTCAAGAAAAAAGTTGGCGGTAAAGGTCTAGAAATTACTGATGATGTGGGTTTAAAATATCTATAGCCATAATTTGTCGTTTATTTTAATTAAAAAAAATTGATAATTAATTATCCGGTTTGTTGATTAATATTTATAGAGATATGATTTAATTTTTGGCTTGCTTTAATTTCTGTCATTAATTTAATGCGAATTGAATTGTTGAATTCACTTAATTCGTCAAGCATTTTTATTAAATTCTGAACTTTTTGAGGTAATATTTTTTGCTCGTTTTTTGGTTCTTGTAGTTGTTGAATATTCATAGGTAAGTTAATATTAGTTGTTAATATAAATAAAGGTTGCTCGCCAACTCTAAAATAAAAATTTTAATAGTCAAGTAATTTTAATTTAGAGTTGGTGAGTTTTAAATTATCGTGAGTAAAACTCTGTAATTAAGCTTGGTTGCATTTCTACTGCATAAGGAACTTGTGAGAATTCTGCTTTAGAGATTGTTTTTATTACAAAATTTTCTTTATCAAGCTGTAAATAGGATGGAACATCTCTTTCCATTTTTTGTAAAGCTTCGATAACAATTGTCAGTTTACGCGATTTTTCTCTAACTTGAACTATATCGCCAATTTTTAAGCGATAAGAAGGTATGTTTACTATTGCTCCATTGACAGTGACATGTTTATGATTTACGAATTGTCTAGCGGCAAAAACGGTCGGTACAAAATTAGCTCTGTAAACAACAGCATCAAGCCTACTTTCAAGTAATCCAATAAAATTTTCGCTGACATCTCCTTTGATGCGGTTAGCAAGAGTGAAGGTGTTGAAAAATTGCTTTTCAGAAATATTTCCGTAGTAAAATTTTAATTTTTGTTTTGCTTTTAATTGGTTTCCGTAGTCACTAACTCTGCCACGAGAGCCTGCTCCATGTTGACCAGGGCGATAATTTTTTTTATTAAAAGGATCATTTGCTTGACCCCAAAGGCTAGCACCAATTTTACGGCTGATTTTTTTCTTGGCGTTTATTCTTTTAGACATTTTGCTTTAATTTTGAGTTAACTATTTTTTTATAGGATATAAACAACAGCATATCACTGCGGGCATTTATTTTGACCTTAAGCGCTATGTGTTTTGATAATTTTCCCTATAAAATTTTCTTTAAAAATTATTAGTATTAGATAATATTTGATAACTATTTTAAAGAAAGTTTAATATATTTAAATATTAGGTTTTTCAAATTAAATGTTTTTATTAAGAAGTCAATATTAACTGGAATAATTTTTTGAATTTCTTCGAAATTTATTTGCAAATGGAAGTATGCTATAATATTAAAATTTCTTGAAAAGGCTTGTTTCTTAAGAAATTAACTTGAAAAAGCAAAGTAATTTATTAGCTAATTTCTATAACTATCTTTACTTAATTTTTCTATTTCTACTTAATTTTTTATTTTACTCGTTCATGAACTTTGAAAATTATACACAAAAAACCCAAAATATTCTACAAAAATCTCAATCTTTAGCTCTAGGAAATGATCATCAAAAAATTATGTCAGAGCATTTAATCTCAGCAATGCTAGAAGATGAAGAAGATTTAATAGTTAAAATTGTTAATTTATGCAGTGGTAATTTTACTTTACTGAAGGCGGAATTAAAAAACTCCTTTAATAAAATTACCAAAGTTTCTGGAGCTGGCAGTGTTACAATCTCTGGAGAAACCGCAAGAATATTATTATTAGCAGAAAAAATAGCCAGTCAAAATAACGATCAGTTCATTACCATCGAAAGATTATTTCAGGCTATTCTGGAAGATGATAACAACAATGGAGCTTTGATAATTAAAGGTTGCGGTATTTCAATTTCAGTCTTGAGGGATGCAATTAAAAAAATTCGTGGCAATGCAAAAGCTGATAGTGCAACCGCTGAGGGCAATTATCAAGCTCTCGAAAAATATGCAAACGACTTAACAAAAAGGGCAAGAGAGGGAAAGATAGACCCTGTAATTGGTAGAGATGAAGAAATAAGAAGGGCAATTCAAGTTTTGTCTCGTAGAACTAAGAATAATCCTGTATTAATAGGGCATCCAGGAGTTGGAAAAACTGCAATTGTTGAAGGTTTGGCCCAGAGGATTGTAAATAACGATGTTCCAGAAAGTCTTAAAAATAAAAAACTTATGGTGCTTGATTTAGGGGCCTTGGTTGCGGGCAGTAAGTTTCGTGGAGAGTTTGAAGAAAGGCTGAAATCAGTATTAAGAGACATTGAAAGTAACGAGCAAATCTTGCTTTTTATTGATGAATTGCATTTGTTGGTTGGCGCAGGTAAATCCGAAGGAGCAATGGATGCATCAAACTTACTAAAACCAGCTTTAGCAAGAGGGGCTTTGCATTGCATAGGCGCAACAACTCTTGATGAATATCGTAAATATATTGAAAAAGATGTTGCTCTCGCTCGTAGATTTCAACCAATTTTTACCAATCAACCAACAATTGAAGACACTATAACCATTTTAAGGGGAATTAAAGAAAAATACGAAATGTATCATGGAATAAAAATAAAAGATTCTGCCTTGATTGCTTCCGCAGTAATGTCCGACAGATATATTACTGATAGATTTTTACCAGACAAGGCAATTGATTTAATTGATGAAGCTTCTAGTGCAGTTAGAATTGCCATAGATTCAAAGCCCAACGAATTAGATGAAATTGATCGCAAAATTATTCAGCTAAAAATAGCGGTGGCAGGCTTAAAAAGAGAAGATGATGACTCGGCAAAGAAAAAATTAGAGGAAATAAATCAAGAACTTGCTTCATTAGAAAAAAAATCTCTTGAAATGACAACCGTTTGGAACATTGAAAAATCAAAACTTAGTTTGGTAAACGAGCTGAAATCTAAAATTGAAAATGCAAAATTTGAGCTAGAGAAAGCAAAAAGAGAAGGAAATCTTAGTAAGGCAGGAGAATTAACTTATGGAGCCATTCCTAAACTACAAAAAGAGATTTCTGATATTGAAAAAGATGTTTCCGTTAGCAATAATTTGCAGGTTGTTGATGAAAATGATATCGCTAAAATTGTTGCTAAAATTACAGGAATACCAACCGACAGAATAATGGCGGGCGAAAAAGAGAAACTATTAAAAATGGAAGAATTATTGAGACAAAGAGTTGTTGGGCAAGAAGAGGCTCTGATCGCAATCTCCAACAGCTTAAGAAGATCGAGAGCAGGTTTGCAAGATCATCAAAAGCCAATTGGCTCTTTTTTATTTCTTGGGCCTACTGGAGTCGGTAAAACAGAAGTTTCAAAGGCTCTTGCTGAATTTATTTTTGATGATGAATCGGCGATATTAAGAATTGATATGAGTGAATTTATGGAAAAACACAGTGTGGCAAAGTTAATAGGAGCTCCTCCGGGTTATGTTGGTTATGAGCAAGGCGGAACCCTTACCGAAGCAGTTAGAAGAAGACCTTATCAAGTTATATTATTTGATGAAATAGAAAAAGCACATAGCGATGTTTTTAATATTTTATTGCAAGTTCTTGATGATGGCAGGCTTACTGATTCGCAAGGTCAGGTAGTTAATTTTGCTAATTCTATTATAATTTTGACTTCAAATATTGGCTCAAGGCACTTTAATCAAGTCAATGAAGATAAAATTGCTTTAGAGAATCTTGTCATGGAAGACCTAAAACAGCAAATGAGGCCAGAATTTATTAATCGCCTTGATGAAATCATAATTTTTAATAAATTGTCGCAAGAAAACATTAATCAAATCGTTACTATACAATTTGCAAGATTGACAAAAAGATTGCAGAATAATGGCTTTAAAATTTCAATTAGCGATAGTGCTAAAAAATATCTTGGCAATAAAGGCTATAGCTCTATATATGGAGCTCGCCCTTTAAAAAGAGTTATTCAAAAAGAAATTGAAAACATTTTAGCGGAAAAAATTTTAAAAGGCGATTTACTTGAAAATCAAACAATTAATATTGATTGCAACGATAAAGGTCTAATAACTTTTGAAAAAAATAGTTAACAAATTAAAAATTTGCTCTATTATCAAAAATAAAAAAACACTAATAAAAAACACTCATAGCTTTATGAAAAATCAAGAATTGTCAAAAAAAATTGCTGAAATCGTTCGCGTTGATCATGCTGGTGAATGCGGAGCTCAGGTCATTTATCAAGGTCAAATTGTGGCGATGAAATTAAAAAATTTTTTTTTCAACAATTCTCAAAACATTGCAATTATTGAATCAATGAAAGATCAAGAAGTTGAGCATTTTAAATATTTTGACAATCTTTTAAAAGAAAATCAAATTAGACCAACTTTAATGCAACCAATTTGGAAAATGGGTGGTTTTAGTCTTGGTTTTTTCACTGCTATTTTAGGTAACAAAACCGCTATGGCATGCACAACTGCGGTTGAAGAAGTTATCGAAGAGCATTACCAGCAACAAATAAATATCTTATCTGCAGAAATTGATAAGCAAGAAAATATAGAACAGAAGAGCGATATGTCAAATTTGGCACAAAAAATCACAGAATTTCAGGCTGATGAGGTTCATCATCGCGATATAGCATACGACAATAAAGCTAAAGAATCTCCAATTTTTATACCATTAACCAATTTTATAAAATTAATTACCGAAACAGCGATTAAGGTATCAAAAAAAATATAGCTTAATGCAGTTTAAATTTTTCTACGATAGCTTAATGCTTCAAGAAGATGGTGTTTTTTGATTTTATCTTCCGATTCAAGGTCGGCAATTGTTCTTGCCACTCTTAAAACTCTAGTTATCCCTCTAATAGAAGCTCCTATTTTATTAACTGCATTTTGAAAAGTTTTTTCGGTTTCTTGCTCTAACTGACAAAATTTATCAATTAAATTGCTGTTGATTCTTGCATTGATTAAATTGTTAAAATTTTCTCCTAACTCTTGTTGATATCTTTGGTTTTGTATCTTCCTTGCCTTACTAACTCTTGTCAATATTGCATTTGAACTTTCTTCTTGAGAATTTTTATTCTCAAAAATATCAATTTTTTCAACATTGATAACGATGTCAATTCTATCTAGAAATGGTCCAGAAATTTTTTTTTGATATTCCTCTCCGCAGTCAGGAGCTTTTTTGCATTCGCGAGTTGCATCTCCTAGATAACCGCAACGACAAGGATTCATCGCTGAAATCAATTGAAAATTTGCTGGATAAGTTATGTGAGAGTTGACTCTTGAAATATTAACCTTTGCAGTTTCTAGTGGTTGTCGTAAAGCATCAAGAACTTGTCTTGGAAATTCAGCAATTTCATCTAAAAATAAAATTCCGTTATGAGCGAGTGAAATTTCCCCAGGTTTTGCTTTTGAGCCACCTCCAACCATTGCTGGCATTGAGCAAGAATGATGAACTTCGCGGTAGGGGCGATAAGTAATTAATTTTCCATCGTTAATTTTTCCGCTGACACTATGTATCATATTAATTTCAAGAATTTCCGATAAATCAGGTGGTGGTATGATGCTTGGAAATCTTGATGCAAGCATTGACTTTCCAGTCCCAGGAGCTCCAATCATTAAAATATTGTGCCCGCCTGATGCTGCGATTTCAAAAGCCCTTTTTGCTTGTTGATGTCCTTTAACATCTGCAAAATCAGGATATTTTTTAGTGATAAAATTCTTGTGATGAGGGTCGTGTATAGGTTTTGGTGAATATTGCTCGCCCTTAAGATGGTTAATTAATTCAATTAAATTGCTGGGTGCGATAATTTCAAGAGTTCCTGCCCAAACAGCTTCCGAGCCATTGTTTTTTGGGCAAATTATTCCACAATTTCTTTGATTAGCACCAATTGATGCCGAAATAATGCCGTTAATATTATTAATTGAGCCATCAAGCGACAATTCGCCAAGCACATAAAATTTATCAATTAAATTTTGTGATAAAATTCCCATTTCAATTAAAATTCCAACTGCGATTGGTAAATCAAATTGTGAACCTTCTTTTTGCAAGTCTGCTGGAGCGAGATTAACGGTAATTTTTTTTGCAGGCAGAGAAAGCCCCGTAGAAGATAGCGCTGAAATTACTCTTTCTTTAGATTCTCCAACTGCTTTATCAGGAAGGCCTACGATTAAGAATTTGCTTAATCCGTTAGTGATTTTTATTTCAACTTCGACTTCAACAACATCTATACCAATAAAGGAGAATGTTTTTACTTTTGCAACCATAAATATGTAAGTTCGGTGTATTGAAATTGGTGTCTTAGTGCTGGCTAAGATTTTTCGGTGTAACTTGAATATGTAATAATTAATTAATAAAGATTCAAAGCGATAATGCTTCAAAAATTATTTTCTAATTTTAAATAGTCAAGAAAAAAATAACAAATTTTATTAAAAAAATGCTTGCTTATTAAAAAAAGCTTTTAAAAATTGCTATTCCAAATAAATTTTTGTTTAAAATCTATTGCGGGTGTAGCTCAACGGTAGAGTTCTAGCCTTCCAAGCTAGCTGTGAGGGTTCGATTCCCTCCACCCGCTCCAAAATATTTATAAATAAATCTTAAGGAGAAGTGGCCGAGTGGTCAATGGCAACAGACTGTAAATCTGTCCGCGTAAGCGTTCGCAGGTTCAAATCCTGCCTTCTCCACCAAATCTAAATTTTCTTTTTTTATTTTTTATTTTAGTGCTTGATTTTTATTTTATAATCTTGACAATTTTACAAAATTTTACACTAAAATTTATTTACAGTTTATGCTTCGAGGTTATAAAATAAAGCCTTTTATAGCCCTTTTATGTACAATTTTATTGTATGAATTTGAAATTTAACAACTAATCATTTTATAATTACAATGTCTAAAGAAAAATTTGCACGCACAAAGCCACATGTTAATGTGGGAACAATAGGTCACGTTGATCACGGTAAAACTACTCTTACCGCTTCAATTACTAACTACTTAGCTAAGTCTGGTCTTGCTAAAAAGAAA
>CAMDGT010000010.1 GCA_945898025.1 Rickettsia typhi
ACCGACTCTCTTTGCAGAGCTTGTGATTAAAGCGGTTTTTGTCATGTTTTGTTTTTATTTCTTAAATTTCAATTATTTAATATGATGTCCTCAATTATAATTTGCAACTTTTGCAAACCCATCCAGTTATTGATGCCAACCGAACCAATAACATCAAAATTTTGCCTATATTTAGTATTTAATAAAAAATTACCAATTTCATTATTCGCCATTCCAAAACATACGGCTTGAATATAATTATGCAAACCAATGTTTGAAGAATTTGCAAAAGTGCAACTGATATGTTCTAAATTTTTACCAATTAAATTAGACTTTATTTTAACTAAATTTTTTATTTTTAATTTAGGCTTACAATTTCCCGACCCAAAAGGCTCAAGCATCGCTAACTCTTCAACAAAATGCTGATCGATCTCCATTGCATCGACCTCCAAATCGAACTCCTGTATGTCTCTACTTAAAATTATATTAATTTTTTCTTGCAAATTATTGCAGATAAATTGATGAAAAATCTTAATTTTGCTTGGCTCTATTGAAAATCCTCCTGCCATTTTATGACCTCCCCCATCAATTAAAATTCCAAGTGCTTTTGCGTTAATTATTTCAATCCCAAAATCAATTTCATTAATTGAACGGCAGGATGCCTTTGCTTTATTCGAAACAGAATCAATCGCAATGACCGCAACTGGCTTTTTATACTTTTCTTTAAGTCTTGATGCAACTATCCCTATAACCCCTTGATGCCAATCTTTACCGACAGCAAAAATCACAGGGTCTTTAATGTTAAAGCCATCCTTGCCAGATTCCAAATTTTCTATTGCCTCATCCAAAACAAGCTTCTCGACATTTTTTCTTTTGATATTAAATTCTTCAAGCTGACAAGCAATCTCAAAGGCCTTATTTTCATCGCTTGTTGACAAAAGCTCAGACCCTAAATGAGAACCCCCCAACCTACCTCCCGCGTTAATTCTAGGCCCGATAATAAATCCTAGATGATAGCTATTGATATCTTCGTTGAGATTAACCATATCAATAATTGTTTTGATTCCTAAATTTTGTTTTTTTTGCATTATTTTTAATCCACAAGAAACCAAGGCTCGATTTAAGCCACTTAAAGGCATAACATCGCAAATCGTTCCAAGAGCGACAAGATCTAAGAGATAAAATATATTGGGCTCAATAATTTTATTATTTTTATAAAAATCAATTTCTCGCAACGACTTATTTAAAGCAACTACAAATAAAAAACAAACCGTTGCAGCGCAAATATTTTTATGCGGAAAATCTTCGTCAACTCTGTTGGGATTAATAACAGCAATGGCCAATGGCTTTTCAAAAACCCCTAAATGATGATCGATTACAATAATATCAAGCCCAGCCTTATTTGCATCTTCGAGAGGTTTAAATGCAACCGTTCCGCAATCAACAGTAATCACAAGATCGGTGCCTTGATTTTTAAGATTAATTAAAGCTTCTGAATTTGGACCATAACCCTCTAATATTCTATCTGGAACATAAACATCAACTTCAATATTTATCATTCTAAAAAATAGCTTTAAAATGGCTGAGGAAGTAGCTCCATCAACATCATAATCAGCAAAAATAGTAATTTTTTTATTTAATTTTATTGAATCAATAACTTTTTTAACAGCCAAGTCAACATCAAGAAGATCAAGCGGGTTAGGTAGCCAATTTTTTATTTTAGGGTAAAGGTAATCAAAAACTTCATCAACAGCATTAACTTTTGTGGACAGCAACCGACTCAGAAAATCAGAAATATCAAACTTTTGTTTTATTGCAGAAGCAAGTCTTTGATTAAATATTTTCTCTTGCCAACAGCAACCCACCAAAGAAAGCTTAGAATCATTATCAATAAGCATGATAAATTGACATCAGTTTAATTGACATGATTCTAAAGCTGTGTCTAATCAGTATTGTCCGCACGAAAGAATAGTAAGCAGTTATTCTTTACTTCTTCCTCTTTGTTATATTGCTTAGTGCTGTTATTATAACAACTATTTAAGTACGTTGTATCTGCTACAGGAGCATAGGTAGTAGAGGTTATTCTTCCAGAATCTGGAATTCCGTCGTCCATTTTATTATCGATATCGAATGCATCTTTAGGAGAAATGCCATTATATTTAGCTGTATTAGAAATATTATGACCGCTATGATAAATTTCAGAGCCATTTATATATTTTGTCATATTGCAAAACTCACTCGTGCTAAAGGAGCAAATTGGTGAAAAAACGGGTATAGCACCAGTTAAAACAACAACATTGCGATTCTTATTAAGAACGGTGATGTTGTCAAATACCCAGCCTACGGCCTTTCTTTTTGAAGCTGGAAAATGAATTCCAGGAAAAAGCATTGTTATTGAAGAATCTCCAATAACTCCGAAAGGAGTGGTGGTAAAAACATTAATGGCAGGGCTTACCATTCTTAAAGCACCCAAAGTATAAACAGCACCAAAACCTTCTCCAGATTGCTTTTTACAAGTATCGGTATTGTCGCCACCGCTACAGGTTTTGCTTTGATATTCTATTTTGCCGTCATTATCACCAACATAACCGGAAGATTTTAGATCTTTTATTCCGTCCCCAGGCAGAGAATCATATTGCACAAAATATGTTTTAATCGCCACTCCATAAGCTCTTGAATCAGACATTATCGACCTTATTTCCGCACCTTTAATTAAAGAGCCACCAGCCGATACTCCTGCTATTAGAAACCCAATTACGATTAGAACTATTGATAGTTCAATTAATGTAAAGCCAGACTTTGCTACGAAATTAATTTTGTTTTTTTTGTTCATTGTTTTGTGTTTTTTGGTTATTTAGTAAGCCACATTCTTTTAAAAATGCTTTTTTCTGGAATGTCAATATATGAATGTTTTAAAGAAATTAAAACATGAAAAGTTAAAATAATAGAAATACCGAAAGCTGATATTTCATGAATTTCTTTGAATTTTTTTGCTAAAAAAATACTTGATTCAAAAGATGGTAAAGGTATTGAAAAAAAACTTACCGTATGAGATGCAAAACTAGACATTAGATAGCCAGAAATTGGCATTGCGAACATAAAGATATAAATAGCAAAATGACCAACTTTTGCTAGCCAAATTTCGTTTTTACTAAAATTAATGGGAAGATTTGGAGTTTTATTCAGCAATCGATTCAGGACTCTAACTGAAACAAGAAAAAAAGCTAAAACACCAAATGATTTATGAAGGTTGTAATATAGGGAAATATCATCGACATGGTCTTTTAAAGCATCGAGACTAAAACCCAAAATAAGCATAAAAATTATCAATAAAGCCATAAGCCAGTGAATTATTATGGTTGAAGTATTGTATTTTTCCATATTTATTTATAGTTAAAATTCGATAGAAAACTGGTGGAGATAAGGAGATTCGAACTCCTGACCCTCTGCTTGCAAAGCAGATGCTCTACCAACTGAGCTATATCCCCTTGTGAGTGACTAAATTTTTAAACACAAACATCTTAACTAAATTCAGCAAATTTAGTTGTAAATGCTAAATTAATTTAACTTAAGTGTCAAGATGTTTTTATATTTATTTTCAATAATTATAAGACAAAAAAACACTAATTAATTGGTTGCGACCTTTATAAAAGGACAACCAACTAAAAACCATTAAAATTATAAATTTTTTGATATATAGTCAACCGCACTACCAACAGTTGTAATTTTTTCAGCAGCATCATCAGGAATTTCAATTCCAAACTCCTCCTCAAAAGCCATAACTAGCTCTACCTGATCAAGACTGTCAGCGCCAAGATCATCAATAAAACTAGCAGACTCACTAACCTTAGATTCATCAGCACCAAGATGGTTAACAATGATTTTTTTTACTCTATCAAAAATTTCATTTTTGCTCATAATGTTTTTATAATTTGTTAATAATAAATTAAATTGCTGAAAACCAACAATTTAAAAAAATCTCAAAATTTACCAGCTTCTGTTAATTTTAAGTGAAGCTAAGTTAAAAATCCTAAAAATAAATGCAAGCCAATTTTTATAAAATCTTCTATATTTCTTAAATAAATTAAAAAATATCAGGTTTTTACTGAAAAATTGCCATTATTCCTTTGTTTGAAAATGCCGAATTTGCCTTTTGAGCAAATGGCAAAGAATCAATTATCTTATCAACAAAATCAGTTTCTTTTTTTTCAAGACTGATATCCACAACAGACAAGGAATGATCTATATTGTGTTTTTGCTGAAGATAAGCTATAGCATCTTGTTCCCCTCCAATCTCGTCAATTAAACCCAGTTTAAGAGCTTGTCTTCCAGTTAAAACTCTGCCATCTAAAGATATTGGACTCAATAATTTTGCACCCCTTCTTTGCCTCACTAAATCAGCAAAAAACTCATAACTATCTTGAATGGATTGATTGATAGCATCGTCAACTGATTTATTAGTTTTCTCAAATAAAGAAGGAGACCCTTTTAAAACCGAAGACTTATAGTTCTGAAATTTTACCCCAACCTTTTCTGCAAGACCTGTTATCTCATAAGATTGCATCAAAACACCTATTGAACCAGTAAGAGTTCCATTGTGAGCAATGATGTGATCTGATGCCAATGATGCCATATATCCGCCAGATGCGGCTAAAGAGTTCATAACAACTACCATAGGCTTTTTTAAAGAAATTCCCCTTAATTCATTGTAAATTATCTCGCTGCCAACTATAGTTCCACCAGGACTATCAATTACCACTATGATTGCCTTTATTTTGTCGTTAGCTAATATCTTTTTCAGAACTTCGCTACGATAATTATCTTCAGATATTTCTCCCGAAACAACAATTTTAGCAATATAAGGCTTAGTAGAGACCTCTTGAGAGATGGTCGCATCACCGCTCTTGAATATAAAAAACAATATTACTATTAATAGTAAAATTATAATTCTGCGCGACCATTGCAATTTATCTCTTAAATATATCACAACGGGAATTTGCCCGTCTTTACTCATTAATAAAACCTATATGATTAATTGTTTTTTTCTTCTAGAGCCTTTAATAATTCTCCTGCAATGCTACCGATAGTAGCACCACTGTCAGAAGATTCATAGTTGTGAGCAACTTGTTCATCGGCTTCCATATCTTTTATAGAAAGCAATAGTTTTCCGGTTACATTATTGAAAAGCATGACTTTGGCATCAACACGATCTCCAACTGAAAATTTTTCGGTTTTTTGATCTTGTTTATTTTTAGATATATCCAATCTTTTAATTATGCCCTTTAAGCCATTATCAAGCTCTATTTCAAGGAAATCTTTTTTAATACCTATAACTAGAGCAGAAACTACTTCGCTATTCTTAACCTTTTCAAGAACTTCTTTAAAATTAGACATTTCAATCTGTCTTAAACCAAGACTAATTCTTTCTTTTTCAAAATTACTGCCAAGAACAACAACTTTTATTTTTTCATCTTTTTTGAGCTTTTTAATCAACTCTTCGCCATCAGAAAGCTTTGTACAAGCATCGGAAACATGTATTAAGCCATCAACTCCAGATTCGAAGCCTACAAAAAGACCAAACTCCGTGTAGTTTCTTACTATCCCTTCAACTATATCTCCCACTGAATGTTTTTCAGAGAATAATTGCCAAGGGTTTTTTCCGCACTGCTTAATGCCTAAAGAAATTCGATGATTCTGAGAATTAACATCAAGAACCATAACCTCGACCTCTTGATTTGGAGCAAGAATTTTGTGAGGATTTGCAACCCCCTTAAACCAACTCATTTCTGAAACATGCACCAAGCCCTCAATGCCATTTTCTATTTCAACAAAGGCACCGTAAGTTGTTATATTGGTCACCCTTCCCTTAAGAACAGCTCCAACAGGATATCTGTCCACAATATTCTCCCAAGGATTTTGCTGTAACTGCTTCATTCCGAGAGAAACTCTTTTTGTTTGTTCGTCGAATTTAATTACCTGAACCTTAACATCCTGACCAACCTTAAGAACTTCAGAAGGATGCCTAACCCTACACCAAGAAATGTCAGTCAAATGCAATAAGCCATCAAAGCTACCAAAATCAACAAAGGCACCGTAGTCGGTAATATTTTTTATTACTCCATCAAGAACATCGCCAATTTTTATTGCAGAAAGAATTTTTTCTTTCTCCGCATTTCTTTGATTTTCAAGAATTGCCCTTCTAGAAACAACAACATTTCCTCTTAGATCGTCAATTTTTAGAATTTGCAATTTTTCAACCTTGTTAATCAAAAAATTATTATCAGAAAGCAACATTGTGTCTACTTGACTTCTTGGCAAGAAGCATGTTATTCCGCTAATATCCACAGCATAACCACCTTTAACTTTTCCTAAAATATGCCCCTCAACATTTATTTTATCTTCAAGGCAAGATTTTAAATAATTCCAGCTATTGTAGCGTCTAGCATTATCACGACTAATAATTAATTCGCCTTTTTTATTTTCAAGTCTCTCAAGAAAAACATCAACAACATCTCCTTCTTCAACATCGCCGTCTCTTTTAAACTCCGCTATATCAATAAAACCTACTGATTTCGCCCCGATATCAATTGCAATTGTTTTTTCAGATATTCCAACTATCACCCCTTTTACTACAGTTCCCTCTGTTAGTTTTTGACTGTCTTTTTCATATTCCTCAAATAAAGCGGAAAAATTTTCTTCGATAAATAATTTTTCTTGTTCTGCTATTTTTTCATTATCATAAACAGCACTTCTAGATGTATTTTTGATTTCTTGATTGGGTGTATTTTCGTTTAATTTGTCGCTTATCTGCTCTGATGATATTTGCTCTGACATTGAAATTTTGGTAAAGGGTTGATATTAAAAACTATTAATCTCTTATTAAAAGAGTGTTGACGATTTTATGTTTATTTTTTTTGTTTTCAAGTAAAATATTTTATCAAAATGAAAATTTTAAAATAACTTTGTCAAAAATTTTAATTAAAAAACTAAAATCATCAAGGCAAAGAAATAAAGATATGCAAATCGGTGGTGCAAAAGGAAATTCTCGTTGCTTTTTAATCGCAAGCCATAAATATCCAAATAATACCCCAATAACTCCGCTTAAAAAGAAGAATAATAGCATTTTTTGCAAACCCAAGATAAACCCAGAAACCGCAAAAAACTTTAGATCGTCAACCCCTATTGATAAAATCTTTTTATAAAGAAAAAATGCTATAGATATCATAAAAACAATTAAAAAATAAACAAACGAAGACCAAACCCTGACTAAAGAAATTCCAAATATTTTTTCAAAATCTTTGTCAATATTTTGATTATAAATTATTGCACAACCAACGAAAATTAAAAGTATTTGCAAAATATTTGGAATAAAAAAATGCTCAATATCAGTTATAATCATCGTTAGCAAAATGACAAAAACCATTATTTGCAATACAAAGCCTACATTAAAATGAAATTGATTGAATGCATAAAGCAAAGCAAAAACGAATAAAGTAAAAATTTCGATTAAAATATAGCGAACTGAAATTTTTATTCCACAATAATGACAGCAACCTTTTTGGAGAATCCAAGAAAATATCGGCATTAGATTAATTGCCTTCAATCTAATGCTACAATTACAACATCGAGAATGAGAAAAAATTATGTTGCTATCTTTTTGATTAACATTAAATTTCTTTAACGCTAATCTGTAACTCAGCAAACTTATAAAGGAGCCAAAACAAGCTCCTATTATTGAAATTAAAATCAATTCAAAAATTATCATTTGATACTTCAAAATAGTTTTTTTATTAATTTAGTCTTGATAAATCAAGGATTACTTTTAAAATTAGAGCAATTAAATTATTTGCAATTATAAATTCGTACTATGAAACTAAAATATCTAACAATATTGCTCCTTGCTTTAGTAATGCAGTCTTGCTCTCAAAAACCTGCAAAAATCATTAATCGCAATCAAAATGTATATGATAAAAATAATCAACAAAATAAAATAAAATATCTAGATAAAAATAATAAAAACACAAATCGACAAAATGACGAGGGGGAGAAAAAAATAGTCGTTGAAAGCGGAGAGACTCTTTATGGCGTTGCAAAAAAACACTCATTGGTGTTAAGAGATTTAATCGAAGTTAACAAATTAACTCCGCCTTTTATATTAAAAGCCGGCTCAACTCTTACAATTCCTAAACCCATATATCACGAAGTTAAGAATAGCGACACATTATACAGCATTTCTAGAGAACACCAAATTAACATCGATCAACTTTATCAACTCAATAATTTAAACAGGGACAGCAATATAAAAGTTGGACAAAAAATTAGAATCACAAAATTTATAGAAAATGCAATCAATCAATCAAATAATGATAACTTGGTTGAAAGCAACGGCAAGAGCACTCAGGACAACATCATTAAAAACAAAAATTATTCTACAAATAATACCGTAGAATTTGCAAACAAAATATCTACGAAGCCAAATCCTAAAATTAACGAATCAAACGAAGGTGATAGCCGCATAATCGAGAATTCATTAGACAAAGTTAATCACTTCATTTGGCCATTAAAAGGAGAGGTGGTTTCTCAATTTGGTCCTAAGCAAGGCGGATTATATAATGATGGCATTAATATTAAAGCCATCCAAGGATCAATAATAAAAACTAGCGATGCAGGCATTGTTGCATACGTTGGCAATGAATTAAAAAGCTATGGAAATTTAATAATCATTAAGCATAAAAATGGCTGGATAAGTGCATACGCCCATCTTTCAAAAATATCGGTTCAAAATGGTCAAAAGATTCAACCAGAAACCATAATTGGCGAAGTCGGAAAAAGTGGTAATGTTAAATTTCCGCAACTCTATTTTTCTTTAAGAAAAGGTCGCGATGCCGTAAACCCTGAAAACTACCTAAATTACAAATAAATTCAATTTCGATTCACAAAATGTTTAAGATTTTCTCAAAAAGCAAAATTACTGAAAATATTTTCAGCGGTAATTTGACACAAAAAATTAGTCAAATTTTTACTCATAAAAAGCTTGATTCATCAACCATCGAAGAGCTTGAAGATCTTTTTATAACCAGTGATATTGGAGCAGAAACCACTAATAAAATTATTGAAAATCTTAGGAAACAAAAATTTTCAAAAGAAAAAATAACAGACTCCGATTTTTTTGAGGTAAAAAAATTTCTTCAAAATGAAATTTTAAAGATACTGGAGCCTTGTCAAAAAGCTCTTGAACTTGATTTCACAAAATCTCCAATAGTAATAATATTTAACGGTGTAAATGGAGCTGGCAAAACTACCACAATCGCTAAAATTGCTCAAAAATTAAAAATTCAAAATAAAAAAGTTTTACTTGCGGCTTGCGACACTTTTCGCGCTGGAGCATGCGAACAGCTCGAAATTTGGGCAAAGAAAATTGATATTGACATCATCCTTCCAAATAGAGAAAATGAAGAACCTAGCTCTGTCGCCTATCGATCTCTTGAATTTGCAACAAAAAACCAGTTTGATGTTATTTTAATTGACACAGCAGGAAGGTTGCATAATAAACAGAATCTAATGGATGAATTAAAAAAGATTAATAAAGTAATTAAAAAAATTGACGAAACCGCACCGCATCATAACTTGCTTATAATAGATGGAACAACCGGACAAAACAGCCATAATCAACTAGAAAGCTTCGATGAAGCAATTAAAATTAGCGGGATAATAATAACCAAACTAGATGGAACGGCAAAAGGAGGTGCGATTATTTCTCTGGCAGACAAATTCAAAAAGCCAATTTATGCCATAGGAGTAGGCGAAAAAAGCTCTGACTTAAAAGAATTTGACGCTCAAGATTTTGTGAGCAATTTATTAAAATAAAAATATTATTTTTTAATAACTTTGTTGTTTTTTATAATTATTTTATCCGCTAATTCCAATTCCATCAAAGCTATATTTAGCAATTGAGCAGGAACATTAAGCTGATCTACAATAACTGGAATTTCAGTTTCTCCAAAACCAAGAAGATTGTATATTTTTTCTGCAAAATCAATATTATCGGATTTAAGTTTTGGATCAAGGTTTTCATCAACATATTGCTCTTCGTCGCCGTCTTCTAAAAAAGAATCTTCACCATTTTTTTTGATAACAATAATTGGTATTATTTCTTCAAGTATATCATCAACATTTTCAACCATTTTTGCTCCTTCGCGAATTAGTCGATTTGTGCCACGACACCTAGAATCAAGAGGAGAGCCGGGAACTGCAAAAACCTCTCTACCCTGTTCGATTGCAAATTTAGCCGTTATTAAACTACCAGATTTTATACTCGCTTCAATTACTAATGTTCCAAGAGCTATTCCCGAGATTATCCGATTTCTTTGAATGAAGCTTATGTTTTTTGGTGGAGTATCAAAACCCTGCTCTGTTAGTATTAGCCCATTTTTACTAATTTCTTTATACATTTCTTGATTTTCTGGTGGATATATTTTGTTGATTCCTCCCGCCATAACAGCTATTGTTCCATTTTTTAACGAAGCTTGATGAGCTGAAGAATCTATGCCCCTTGCCATTCCAGAAGCAATTACAATTTCGTTATTAGACAATTCTTCAGCAATTTTTTTAGCAAAGACCATTCCGTTGAAAGAGCCATTTCTAGGACCAACAATAGATAAGATATTTTTTTGCAGCAAGGAGAGGTTCCCCTTATAAGTAATTACCGGAGGGGGGTTATTGATCTTTTTTAGTAAGTAAGGATATAAATCGTCGGTAAAAAATAATAATTTTGCTTCAAAATTTTTAGTAGATTCTATTTCTTGATTAATCTGATCGGTGCTAACTAATTTAATTTTAGATTTTATTTTTAATAATTGTATATTTGCAATATTATTTGATTTTCCTTGATTAATTGCGTCAATTACATTGGTGGCAGTGCCAAATATTTTGAGAAGATTAAAGAAAGTTGCAGGGCCAACATTTTCACTCCTGATTAATCTCAGAATATTAAATTTTTCAATATCGCAATCAGTGGAAAAATTGCTATTATTTGCTGTAAGTAGTTTAAAATGGTTTGTGAACATATTGTTTTTAGTGTTTATGATTTGGTGATAGCTCTGTGATAACTATTTTTTGCTTTACAATTAAAGCTTTGCTAGAATTATTGTTATTAAAATAAATTATTCAATTATTTTTTTAATTATTTTTTAAATTAAACAATGGCAGATTTTTCAATTGAAAATCAATATCAAAATAAATTAATTATTGGTTGCGACGAAGTTGGCAGAGGATGCTTGGCTGGACCAGTTTTATCGGCAATTGCAATGGTTTCAATCAATGCTTTTAATAAAGAAGAAATATTGCAAATTCAAGACTCAAAACTTTTAAGCAAAAAACAGCGAGTAAAAGCTTTTGAAATAATTAAAGAAAAAATTTCTAATAAAAAAATATTAGCTTCTTTTGGCATTATTGATAACGACACTATAGATAAAATAAACATCCTCGAGGCAACAAAATTGTCTATGCTGAATGCTTATCAGAATTTTTGCCGTCAAACTAAAATTTATCCAAATATTATGCTGGTTGATGGCAATTTTAAGCCATTTTCATTGAGAGATAATTTAGAGGAAATAAAGCCAATTATCAAGGGAGATAAAATTTCAATATCAATTGCAACTGCATCAATAATCGCAAAAGAAACTCGCGACAATATTATGGAAGATTATCACATAAATTTTCCGCAATTTGATTGGAAAAACAATATGGGCTATGGCACAAAAAATCATGTGCAGGCAATTAAAGAAAGCGGAATTTCTTATCTTCATCGCATCAGCTTTGAGCCAATAAAATCAATCAACAACGATATTAAAGAAAAATACTCACCAAATGCTAACAATTGATCAGCAGAATAAAAATGCCGTAATATTGGCAACAAAAGCCTTGCAGGAAGGAAAGATTATAATAATACCGACCGATACAATATACGGATTAGCGGTCGACGGATCCAACATTGAAGCGGTAAAAAGGCTGTACAACCTTAAAAAAAGAGATAAAAATAAACCAATTGCAATTTTTTTGCCTAAATTTGATTTCATCACTGAAATATTTGAGCTAAGCGATCTGGGAGCTAAAATTGCTAAACATTTTTTACCCGGAAAGATTACAATTGTTGCAAAATTAAGAAAATCGATTTCTAAAAAAATAAAAATCGCCAACAACTTAAATAAAAATAATCAAGAATTTTTAGGATTCCGCATTCCACATCACAATTTTGTTGAAAGATTAAATCAAACATTTAAAAATGTTATCGCAGTTAGCAGTGCAAATCCATCAGAAATGCAAGTTGCTAGCAATCGAGAGGATATCGAGCAATATTTCAAAAATTCGACTGTAGAGCTTGCAATTATTGATAAAAATATCAATAATCATCAATCCCCTTCAACCATTATTAAGCTTGAGCATAATAATTGCGAAATATTAAGAGAGGGAGCGATAAGCAAAACAGAAATTAATAACATTGTTTTTAAAAATTAACCTATGTTCAATTTATCACAAAATCCAATTGTTAAATTAATTGGAGTTATTGCCATAATTTATTTTGTTTTTTTTAATAAAAAAAACGATCAGGTTCAAAAAATAACCAGCGAGGATCTAGCGAATAAAATTACCAACACTCAAGAGCATTTTTCAAAAATCTCTACTAATATCAAAATATTAAAAGAATATGACAAGGCCATAAAGGGAGAAATTGTTTTCTCAAAAGGAATAAATAGCATTTATAGCGAATATGCAGAAACTGACTCTGCCAATCAAAAAAATCTCATCACAATAAAATGTGGCACCGCTGTAAAAGTAAGAGAATATATCTATACAACCGAGGGTCGCCTAATAACAAGCCAAGAAGATTACAAATATCAAATCGGTAGCAATGAGAGCTCAATTATTGAAAATCAATTAATCAATGCAAAAGAGGGCTCGGTGAAAATTATTTCTATCCCCAACAAAGAAATAAATCTAGATAAAAGGCTTAACGAACTATTTACTAACAAAAAAATCAATATAGACGATGTTAAGGCCTATATTTTAATTGAAAAAATCTTTATAGAATCAGAAGATAAAGGCATTAAGTGCAACAATAATTAATTACGGAATTATACACTTTAAGGTTGATTGAATAGAAAATCAAGAGTTTTTATTTTCAAACTAAAAAGGTCTGGCCCTGGAGGCATTATTTCCATTTAGATTATAGGCAACCTCTAAAGATCGAAATTTAACCCAGTAAATTTGAATTTATGAGATTTTTTGGTTTTGAATTTTCAAATTAAAAACCAAGTTCAAAAAATTTTATTTTTACAGCTTAATTTGGCAAGGTTTTTTATGAATTTTGGTTGTGGTTTTTGTGTTTTAGGTAGTCGCGGACGGTAGATATCCCATCTCGTTTAATGAGTTGTCCTAGATGGATCCCCAGGCGGATCCCCAGAAGGATTATATTGTAGACCAGATTCATCATTTCGATTGTTCGAACGAAGTGTTGAACCATGTGAGCTTTGGGCACTAAAAATGATTTCATCCCTTGATATGATTCTAGATT
>CAMDGT010000011.1 GCA_945898025.1 Rickettsia typhi
GCAGAGCCACTTATTGATGTTATTTTTTTATTTATATCAAGCGTAGAGCGATAAGTTTGATTAGTTGCACCAACAAAACTAACTTTGTTTTTATCGTCAAGAACCGCCTCTTTGCTATTTTGCTCTATAACTCCACCAGCGGAACCTCTGCCAAAGGCAATCGATGAAGGGCCTTGAATAACTTCAATATTTTCAAGATTGAAAGTATCTCGATAATAGCTACCGAAATCTCTAATGCCATCAATAAAGAAATCATTTCTAGCGGAAAAGCCTCTAATCGTCAAATTATCACCTTGTGAACTGCCCTCTCCTGCTGTAGCACTAATGCCTGCAACATTTTTAAGACTATCTTTCATGTTGGTTGCATTTTGATCATCTAATAATTGCCTTGAAATTACATTGATAGATTGCGGAGTTTCAAGTAGCGGTTTACGAAATTGAAATAATTTAGAATCATTGACAATAAAAGAATTATTTTTCTGCGATGCAGTTACAGTAACGGTTGATAACTCTTTAGAGTTGTTGCTTTTATCGTTTGAGGCGATTAATTCTCCCGATAAGAGCGAAGAAGCAAAGCATATTTCTGCCATTAAAGCAATATTACTAAAAGATTTTTTGTTATTTTTCTTACAATTCATCGTTTTGTTTAATTGAGATTGCTATTTTTAATTAGTGAATTTATTTTAATTTTTGATATCCAGCTATCTTTATTTTATAGCCATCGAAGCCAATTACTGATTTTGGAGAATTGGTTAGTAAGGTCATTTTTGTAATATTTAGATCATTTAATATCTGCGCACCAATTCCATAATTTCTAAGCTGTTGTAAATTATCATCATTATCAAGCAGGTTAATTATTGATTCGCTTGGCTGTCTAATAATAACAATAACTCCACTATTATTTTTGTGAATTTTGTGTAAAGCGAGATTCAACAATCCGCTTTTAGGATTGTTTAAATTAGTAAGACAATCATTAATAATATTAAGATGATGCATTCTTACCAATATTGATTCTTCGCCATTGTTTAGGTCTTTTAAATTGCCTTTAACTAAGGCTATATGTTCAATATTATCAATTAGGCTTCGATAAATTCGCATATTAAATTCACCATATTCCTTGGTTGCCAGAATTCTTTCACTAATCAAATTTATTAATTTTTCATTTCTTCGTCTATATTCGATTAAATCTGCAATGGTAGCGATTTTAAGATTATGCAATTTTGCAAATTTAATTAAATTAGGCATTCTTGCCATTGTACCATCATCATTCATGATTTCACAAATAACCCCTGAATGGTTAAGACCAGCAAGCTTAGCAATATCAACGGCGGCTTCTGTATGACCAGCCCTGACTAAAACTCCGCCATCCTCAGCTTGCAGTGGGAAAATATGCCCCGGAGAAACTATATCAAAACTACCTTTATTTTCATCTATCGCATCAGCAATAGTTTTTGCTCTATCAAAAGCTGATATTCCAGTTGTAATGCCATTTTTTGCTTCAATTGATAAAGTAAAAGCTGTTTTATTTTTTGATTGATTGTTAGCAGACATTAGGCTTAAACCAAGCTTTTTTACTCTTTCTTGAGTTAGAGCAAGACAAATAAGCCCTCTGCCATTTATTGCCATAAAATTAATTTGCTGATGACTACAAGCGGAAGCGGGGATTATTAGGTCTCCTTCATTTTCACGATCTTCATCATCAACCAAAATAAACATTTTGCCATTTTTTGCATCTTCAATAATTTCAGATATTGGCGATAATTTAAAGTTTTCAGACATAAAATTAAGGTGAATTTAGCGATTAGTAATAAAAGAAACATTGTTCATTTGCAATTCTTGCAACAATGATAAGACCGAGGCAACCTTAGAGAATTCAGCTTCTTTATCGATTTGTAAATCAATAGAGCCATCTTTATTATTAACAGCATTTGCTTGTAATTGCGATTTTATAGCATCAATTGTCGCAGGCTGATCATTAAAATAATAAACACCAGCTTTATCAATTGCTAAAGATAAATGATTTTTATTATCTTTTGCAAAACCCTTTTCATTGGGCAAATTAATGTTTAATGAATTATTGAGAATGGGAGCGGTAATTAATAATATAACCAATAAAACCAACATTACATCAACTAAAGGAGTCATATTAATTTCTGCAAGCGGAGCTTGAAAATCTTCTCGTTCAAAGTTATTATGCATAACTAAATATTATATTTGTGGGCGATTATAGATAGTAAGTTGTTCAGCAATGTGCCGTAGATTTTGAATCAACAAACGGTTAAAACGAACAAAGCTATTATAAGCAAGAACTGCAGGAATAGCAGAAAATAACCCTATTGCAGTCGCAATTAGAGCCTCAGCAATTGGGGCGGAAACAATATTGATGCCAGCATTTCCTGAAAGAGCAATATTTTGCAGTGCATTGTGAATTCCCCATACCGTGCCAAATAGACCAATAAAAGGCGCAGAACTACCGATTGAAGCAAGCATTGATAAACCTTTTTCAAAATTAAAACGGATTTCATCAAGCTTTTGAATTAAATGCATTTGTAAAATCTCTTTTTTGGTATGATAATCGAATTCAGTTAATATTGGTTGTAATTTTCTAAATTCATCAATCAAAATTGTAATAGAATCGTTTATGTTGTTAGAATTGTAGCTATCTAGTATTTTCAACGACCAATTTTTTTGACTAAGATAATTTTTAAAAAAATTTTGATAAGATTGATATTCCACTTTTAATTTCATTGATTTCCAAAAAATGATATACCAACTAGCAAAAGACATTGCGATTAGTATAAACAAAATAACTACTGACAAAGAATCGCTATTGTGAAAAATTTTTATAATATTCATATTTAGACAATTTTAAATTCAACAGGAACAATAACAGTTGCAGAAACCGCTTCCCCATTCTTTTTAGCGGGAACAAATTGCCATTTACGAACTGCGGATAAAGCAGAATTATCGAGAATGGAATAACCACTAGAATTGGCAATTTTTACTTCTATCGCCCTGCCCTCAACTCCAACTAGTACAGACAAGAAAACCTTGCCTTGAATATTATTATTTTTAGCATTAGAAGGATATATTGGCGAAGGATTATTTAGATATTGAGCATCAAAAACTGGGCTAGTTGTTATGTTGGAATCTGCAACTTGATTCTTTGAACTAGAGCTAGATATTGAATTTTGGGTTTCTTGACTAGTTTTATTGATTGATTCTTTCGTCAGCTCACTTGCATTTTGTTGAATATTTTTTTTATCAACAAAATTATTGGTTTCCTTCTGCTTAATTGCATTATTGGTATCAAGCTTACGATTATTAATTTTAGTATTTTGAGCAAAATTTACTTGGATTTTTTGTAAATTTACAATTAATGGCTGTTGATAATTATCAATTAAAGTAGCAAAAATTATAGCATGCACTATAATCGCAAAAAATAATGGCAGAAGATTTTTTTTGATTATAATAATAATATTATTATAATTGAATTTAGAGTAGTTTATATTTAAAGAGCTACAAAACATTGTTTAGAAAATTATTTTTGATAATGATAATTAATATCAATTACAAAAATTTTAACAACTAAAAAAATGATAGTCAATATCATTTTTAATGTTTTGTGGTTTAATTTACAATTATTGCAATTTAATTATTTTTAAAAAATCCCTTTAAAAAATCCCTTTAAAAAATCCCTTGCTTCGTTAACAGCTTCCGACACTCTAGTTTTAGAAGTGCCGCCAAATGAATCGCGACTATTAATCGATTTTTCAACTTCTAATATTTCGAAAATTTGATTATTTATTTGCGAACAAACTTCTTGCATTTGCATTAAAGATAATTCATTAAGCTCACACCCTTTATTTTCAGCAATCTTAACTATTCTACCCGTAATATGATGAGCCTCACGAAAAGGAATTTTTAGATTCTTCACCAACCAATCAGCTAAATCAGTTGCAGTAGAAAAGCCCAATTTCGACATATTCAGCATTTTTTCGCGATTAATTTGCATATCTTTTATCATACCAGACATTGCTTGCAAACAAATTTTAATATTTTTTACAGCATCAAATACTGGCTCTTTATCTTCTTGCATATCTTTTGAATAGGTTAAGCTAAGCCCCTTAAGAGTTGTAAATAATGAAAACAAAGCACCAAAAACTCTGCCTGTTTTACCCTTAATTAATTCTGCAGCATCAGGATTCTTTTTTTGAGGCATAATTGAACTACCAGAAGTAAAGGAATCAGAAAGAGTTATAAAATCAAAGCCTTTACTACTCCACAAAATTAACTCTTCAGAAAATCTTGATAAATGAAGCGATATCATTGAGATGTTAAATAAAAATTCTAATGCAAAATCGCGGTCAGAAACTCCATCCATTGAATTTCTGCATGGTTCGGCAAAAGATAATTGCGAAGCACTAAAATGTCTGTCAATCGGGAATGAGGTTCCAGCCATTGCCAAAGAGCCTAGAGGGGATTGATTCATTCTCACTCTAGATTCTGTTAATCTGTGGAAATCTCTTCTTATCATTTCAAAATATGCCATTAAATGATGAGAAAATAAAACTGGTTGTGCAATTTGCAAATGAGTAAAGCCTGGCATTATTACTGGATTTTCACCTAAATTAGAATCTGCCTTATCAACTATAATCGACATCAATTCATGCAATAAAATTGCGATATTGTCAATTTCATCTCTTACCCATAAACGAAAATCGGTTGCTACTTGGTCATTTCTTGATCTGGCGGTATGTAGCTTGCCAGCAAGATCGCCAATAATTTCTTTAAGACGATATTCAATATTCATATGAATATCTTCAAGCTCAATTTTAAAAATAAATTTATTTTCGGATATTTCTTGTTTAATTTGCTTCAAGCCATTGATTATTATATCACTCTCTGATTGGTTGATAATATTGCATTTAGCAAGCATTTTACAATGAACTATTGAGCCTTCAATATCTTGACGATAAAGCTGATAATCAAAAGAAATTGATTGATTAATTTCTTGCATTAAGCTAGAAGGCTTGTTATTAAACCTACCTCCCCACATTTGATTTGCACTTTTTTGATTTATTTCTTGATTTGACATTGCTATAAATTTAAAAAATTTTAAAGTACGATCTATTCCCAACAAGCAATTGGAGGCATTGACATTAAAATTGCCTCAATATTGCCGTTAGTCATTAAGCCAAATTTTGTTCCTCTATCATAAATTAGGTTAAATTCAGCATAAAGAGCTCTTTTTCTAAGCTGTTCAGCTCTTTGTTCTTCGTTCCAATTTTCATGAAAAGATTTTCTGACAATGGTTGGAAATACTTGCAAGAAAGCCTTACCTGCATTCTTCACAAAATCAAAATCAGCATCAAAATTATCAGTATTCAAATAATCAAAAAATATACCACCGACACCCCTTGAAACATTTCGATGCTTAATAAAAAAATATTCGTCACATTGTTTTTTAAATTTAGGATAATAACTAGAATCCGCAAGGTCGCAAGCCTCTTTAAAAGCATTATGAAAATTATCAGTATCTTGTTGATTAGGGAAAATAGGGTTTAAATCGCCTCCGCCACCAAACCAGCTTTTTTCAGTTTTTATCATTCTGATATTAAAATGAACAGCAGGAACCAAGGGGGACCTAAAATGAGCAACGAGAGAAATACCGCTTGCCCAAAATTTAGGACTATTTTCGGTTCCCGGTATTTGTTTACAAAATTCTGGAGAAAATTCACCATAAACTTCAGAAAAATTTACTCCTACCTTTTCAAAAACATTGCCTTTCATTTTTGACATCTCGCCACCGCCAAAATCTTGCTCTATTTCTAGCAAGCTAGATTCTTTTTTTTCTTCGCTTCTTTGCCATTTCTTAAATTGGAATTTAACAGGAGAATCGCTATTGATAAAAATTGGATTAGAGAATTTTTGATGATTTAATAAATATTCTTCTTCGATTTTTTCAAATTCTTTACAAATATCTAGCTGTAGGCTTTTAAACCATTGCGAGGTTAATGATTTTGAATAATTATCCATTGGTAAAATTATTAGTTAATTTGCGAAGTAACAAAATGGCTAAAAATCAACTTGTAAAGCAATTTACAATAAATGCAAGATTTTTATCAAACAAATATAGAGAAAAAATTAACATTAAGATTCGTTAAAATTAGCAACAGGAAAATCACTAATAAAGCTAGTAAAAAAATAAGGATTTACCAAATTGCTAGCATTATACTCAATTGAAAATCCATTCATTTTGTAAGATAATTTTTCTTGGTTAGATTCTAGTGAAAATAATCTTCCATTCATTGCTTCAATTATCGCCTGACCAGAAGCGGTATCCCATGCCATCGATCTTCTCAAATGAAGATAAATATCAGCATTATTTTCTGCCAAATAAATAAATTTTACCGCAGATGATAGCCTTATAATCGAGATATTGCCAATATATTTATCAAAAAACTTGGTTATAAAATTCTTTATTTGTTGGTTTTGAGTTTTTGTGCTAACCAATATTCTCAATTCATTGAATTGATTATAGTTACTACTTAATTTCGGCAAGAGATTATGAATATTGTTTTTATCTTTATTGACAACCAAACCTAGATGATTAGTAAAAAGCATTTTTCCACCCATAAATAAAGGAGCATAGATTATGCCAAATATTGCTTTACCATTTTTAACTAAAGCAAGATTAATTGCAAATTCATCACTATTACCAACAAAAGAGGAGGTTCCGTCAATTGGATCCAACAACCAGAATAGATCATCGCTTTGATTTATTTGATTATTTGAATCATCATCTTCTTCACAAATCACTTTTATTTGCGGAAAATTTTGCTTTAGTGCATTGGTAATAAAGATACCGAGCTCTATATCAATATTAGAAACGGGGGATTCATCCTGTTTATAATTAACTATAAAATTTTTATTTAAAAAAGCTTTTTTAGCCACCTCACCAGATTCTTCAATTATTTCTATAATTTTTAATATTTCTTTTTCGCTAAGTTTCATTTTTTATAAATTTAACAATATTTTCTAATAATTTATTATTTGAGGTTGCGATAATATCGATGGAAGCACCGTTAATTAAAGATTCATTTAATATTAATTCTTTGCCCTGCCAATTAGTAATTGAACCGCCAGCCATTTTAATAATTGGAATTAAACTAGCATAATCATAAATTTTCATTTGCGGATCAATTACAATATCAACAAAACCAGAAGCAAGAGAAGCATAGGAATAGCAATCTCCGCCGTAGATTATGCCCCCCATTTTTTGATATTTTGCAACTTTGCTAATTTTTTCTAAGATTAGTTTATTTTCACCTTTGAAATAATGCGGAGAAGATGAGCATATTACTGCATCGCTAATATTAACACAATCTCTAGTGTTTATTTTTTTATTATTCAACCAAGAGCCATATTCTAAAAATTCTGACTCAATTCCTATTGCTCTTTGCCAATCATTATTATATTGCGAAGGAGCCAAACCAAGCCAATATTCTTGATTAATTGGCTGATTCATAAAGCCTAATATAACTTCATTCTTATAACTTAATGCTAGCAAGTTTCCAAATATTGGTCTGCCAATAATAAAGGAAGATGTTCCATCAATTGGATCCATAATCCATTTGAAATTGGCATCTATCTTTTCATTACCATATTCTTCACCAATTATTCCGTGTTCAGGAAATTTTTTTCTTATCGATTCTCGCCATAGCTCTTCTATTCTACAATCTGCAATTGTAACTGGAGATTGATCTATTTTTATTTGCTCATTATTATTGCCACGAAAAAATTCTAACGACACTTTGTTTGCAATGACTCTTAGCTCGTTAATAAATATAATTAAATCTTCACCCTTCATTATTAAACTCTAATTAATTTTATCGTAATTTGATTTTGCCATTAAATATTTATAGACAATTAAGTTTTCCATAATTCTTTGTACATAGTTTCTGGTTTCAGAATAGGTGATTAATTCTATCCAATCAACAACTTTATCAATATCATTCTGACTACGAGGATCATAAAATTCGTTAATCCATCTCTGGGTGGCATTGGGGCCAGCATTATAAGATGCAATAGCCAGTATTTCTGAACCCTCAAATCTATCAATTAATTTTTTTATGTAGAACGAACCAAGCTTGATATTGTAGGAAATATCGGTTGCAAGCTTATTTTTATCAAAAGGAATATTCATTTCTTTTGCAACTAATTTAGCCGTTTCAGGCATTAATTGCATAAAACCAATTGCTCCGACCTGACTAACTGCGGAAGGCAAGAATGCACTCTCTTGCTTAATTATAGCATGAACTAAAGGGGCATGATCATCTTTTAAAACCTCTTGTACTATTTGAAATTTATCTTTAATAAAAAATACATTCTTTTTTGCTGCAACTCTAGCTATTTTAGCATCTAAAGGCCTATCACCAAGTTCATTAATAATTTTAATAATCACCGCAACTTGACCATCTGTTTTTGAATTATTAACCACCCACTCAAAAATTTTAGCAGAATTGGCTTTGTCTCCTATTAATGCTAATAAATATGCAACTTGAGTAGCCTTAGATTGCGAAATATTCTTCATATCGCTAAGATAAATTTGAGGATCTTCTGGTAAAATTATATCATTTTTAGCCCCCTCTTTATCGATAGTTCTATGCTTGTGAATAGCCAATTGACCGTAAAAAAATATAGGATATTTGGCAGCAACTTTATACCATTCAATGGCGGTTTTGTTGTCGCCTTTTGCTTGTGCCGACATGCCAAGCCAATATGAGGCCCTCGCCAATGTTACAGGCTGACTAACGTTTTTATATAAATTATCAAAATGTTGATAAGCTTTACTCGGTCTATCAAGAAATCTTAAGGCTATCCAGCCTGCAGACCACTCTGCATCCCAAAAATCTGATGAATTACACGCAAGTGAATGCCTCGCCATTAATGAATATGCTAGTTTGTACTTCTTCTTTTTTAACATCTCGCGAGAATAAAACTTTCTTACACTCCACCATTTGTCAGGAAATTGCAATTTATCTTTTAAATCAATAATAATTTCAATCGCTTTTTCTGGGTTATCGTTTGCTTTATGCCACAAAGCCTGACGATATAATAAACCTTCATTAGACCTTAATTTTCTGGGAACTGATGCAATTATATTATCAATAAATTTTCCACCATTAGCAATTTTAATGATCGATAAAAACAATAATTGATAATCTTCATCAACAAAATTGATTATTCTTCTAGCATCATCAAATTTATCCGACCAAATTAATCTATCGATGCGATTAATGTAATCAAATTTTGTTAGATGCTCTTTGTATTTTTCTAAAAATTCTTTTTCTTCTTCTTTATTGAAATTATCTTTAACCCAAATATCTGCTATCATAGCCCTCACCTCCCTATATAGCCTTATTTTTTCTTCTTCGCCACCCTTAAATTTTTTAAGAAAATTTATTTCCGATTGCAAAATGAACATTCTTGATTCTTTTGTGCCCGCTGGGTTTAATTTAAAATATTTTTCAGATTTTTTATAAGAAATATCATTAACTAAAGCAACTTTTTCAACATTTCTTTTTATTTCTTCAATATTAGGATAAAATTCTGACTGACTAACGAATCTTGAAATATCGCTAAAGTTAATATTGTTGATTTGAGATTTATCGCTATATTTTTTCCATAAAATAATCTCTTTCATCGACTCTTTAAGAGTTGGACGATTTTTTACCGGATAAGAATCAGAGTCTTCAAGGTTAGTATTAACAGAGCCCTGTTGAGGCTTTTCATTTTGTTCATCTTGTTTTATTGCATCTAGGGCTTCTTGATATTTTTTGTTATTTAAATAATTTATAACTTTTTTAAATAAATCGATATCGCTAGATGCAAGACCTTGCCAAATTTTTTGACTAACTGGAATATTGTTTTTAGCTATTGCAACATTATTAGTTAACATTATAAGCAATAGCAAAATTTTAATAACAAAAGATTTAGTGAATATTTGCTTATTTTTTAGCATTTTAAAAATTTCTAGTAATTTTAGTTGAAAATACTTGACTTTTAGAAATTAGAGATTTTATCTATTTTTTGGGTTTTTCTAATATTATTTAGTCAAAATTAAAGCGAAATTGTTAATAAATTTTTTAATTATTCAACATAATATTTACAAAATATTGCAAAATATAGAAAATTCAAACTAAAAACATTGCAAACCATTTTATCGGTATAGCCATATAAAAATAACAAACATGGAAAATAACACATCTTTTCAGAATCAATTAGACAAATTATCTAGCTTAAATCAACAACAAGAAGTTGCGGTAACAACAACTGAAGGCCCTCTATTGATATTAGCAGGAGCAGGAACTGGAAAAACAAAGGTTCTAACCACTAGAATGGCCCACATTATCAATTCTGGCAAAGCATCTCCTTTAGAAATTTTATCAGTTACCTTTACCAATAAGGCAGCTGGAGAAATGAAGCATCGTGTAAAATCAATAATTGGAGACATTGCCAACAATATTTGGATTGGCACATTTCATTCTATCGCCTCAAAAATACTAAGAAGACACCCTGAAATAGTAGGATTAACTGCAGATTTTACAATTATTGATGGCGATGATCAGAATCGCCTAATAAAACAAATGTTATTCGATTTAAATATTGATGGTAAGCAGTTTCCGGCAAAAAATTACTTGAATAAAATTTCTCGCCTCAAAGATAAAATGATTTTTGCCGATAATATTATCGATTCAGAAATTGAATATAATTTACCTGAATTTGCAACTATTTATAAAAATTATCAATCCCGCTTGAAATCAATGAATTCAGTAGATTTCGGCGATTTATTACTCTATAATATAGAACTTTTTAACAAGGCTCCGGAAGTTTTAACTTATTATCAAAATAAATTTCGCTATGTATTAGTTGATGAATATCAAGATACCAATGCCGTTCAATATAAATGGCTATTGAAAATTAGTGAAATTCATAAAAATATTTGTTGCGTTGGCGATGACGATCAATCAATTTATAGTTGGCGAGGTGCAGATATTGCAAACATACTTAGGTTTGAAGATGATTTTAAAAATGCTAAAATAATTTTTTTAGAACAAAATTATCGCTCAACATCGAGAATTTTAAAAGTTGCTGATTCTGTAATTTCTCATAACAAAAAGAGGCATCAAAAAACACTGTGGACAGAGCTTGGAGTTGGAGAAAAAGTAAATCTTCACTCTTTTAGCGATGACAGATTTGAAGCATCAAAAATTGCTCATTATATTAGAAATTTTATTATTGAAAAAAAATATAATTTTTCACAAATTGCCATTTTAGTAAGAGCAGGTTATCAAACCAGAAGATTTGAAGAAGCCTTCATGCAAAGCACTTTACCTTATCGAATTGTTGGTGGCTTAAAATTTTACGAAAGGCTTGAAATAAAAGACTCAATCGCATATTTACGAATAGCATTCAACACTAATGATGATCTAGCTTTCAATCGCATTATTAATGTGCCTAAAAGAGGAGTTGGAGAATCAACAATCGCTTCACTTTACGAAGAAACAAAGAATCAAGATATATCATTATTTAAGGCGATTAAAAATTCTAATAATCTAAGAGGTAAGGCAAAAGATTCTTTAAAAAAATTAGTAGAAAATATAGAAAATTGGCAGAATTTATCTCCTCAATTAAAATTAACCGAACTCGCTGAAGTAATTTTAAGAGATTCTGGATATTTAGAAATGTGGAGAAGCGAAAATTCGCCAGAAGCAAAAACAAGAATTGAAAATATTGAAGAATTTATTAATAGTCTTAGCGAATTTAATAATATTAGCGAATTTTTAGAACATATAACATTAGTTGAAAATCAACAAGAAGGGGCGAATAATCAAGCAGTTAGCATTATGACTATTCACGGAGCGAAAGGGTTAGAATTTGATTTAGTATTTGTTCCTGGATTAGAGGAAGGCATATTCCCTAGCGCAAGAGCAATTGATGAGCAAAACAACCCGCAAAGAGAAGGCTTAGAAGAAGAAAGAAGATTAATGTATGTGGCGATAACAAGAGCTAAAAAACAATTATTTTTATCTTTCTCACAAAATAGATTTCTTTTTGGCGAAGTTCAAAATACTACCCCTTCTCGCTTTCTAAAAGAATTGCCAGAATCGGAAATAGATTTCTATCAATCAAATAGCAATATTGAGTCTTTTCAAACCTTTAAAAACCGCGACGAAGGCAATCAACAACATAATCATCAACAGCATCGCACTAAATATCATTATCTTACTGCAAACAGCAATCATCAACAACAACAAAACACAGAAAATCGCATTATTGAAAAAAACAACCTCGATAATCAAGATGGCAATGATGCTTTTTATTTAAAGCAAAGAGTTCTTCATTCAAAATTTGGCAGTGGCTTCATTAATAACATTGACGGCAACCGCCTAACCATAAATTTTAAAGATTGCGGAGTCAAAACAGTAATCAAAGATTTTATCAAGCCGTTTTAATTTATTGCCAACTATATACTTAAAAATAATCCTGAATTTAAAGAAAATAATAATTTTGAAAAGGCTTTAAGTAAGTTAATTAAAGTTAAACCAAGAGATAAAAGCTAGTAAATGATATGACAAAACGATTAAATAACAATTTAAAAAAAGCAAAATCAAATAAAAAAGATGAGTTTTATACTCAACTTGTAGATATTGAAAATGAACTAAAGCATTATAAAGACCATCTAACAGGCAAAACAATTCTTTGCAACTGCGATGACCCACGGGTTAGCAATTTTTTTCACTATTTTTCATATAATTTTGAATTTTTAGGATTGAAAAAACTAATTGCAACTTGCTATAAAAACCAAGACATGAATTTATTTAGTGAAAATAAAAATGAAAGAGCAATTTACCTTGAATATACTGGAGGCATAAGAGAGAGCAATATTCCATTAGCGGAAGATATTGGGATTAAATACTTACATGGAGATGGAGATTTTAGAAGTGCCGAGTGCATTGAGCTTTTAAAAGAGGCCGACATTGTTGTCACAAACCCGCCGTTTTCATTGTTTCGTGAGTATGTAAGTCAATTGGTGGAATACAATAAAAAGTTTTTAATAATAGGAAATCAAAATGCTGTAACTTATAAAGAAACTTTTAAGTTAATTAAGGAAAATAAACTGTGGCTTGGGGTTAGTATTCATAGTGGAGATAGAGAATTTATGGTTCCACAAGATTATCCATTAATGGCGTCTGGAAATAGAATTGATGAATTTGGAAATAAATATAT
>CAMDGT010000012.1 GCA_945898025.1 Rickettsia typhi
CTTAAGTTTTTAATAAACAAATAACTTAAATCAATAATTCAAATAAAAACAATAATTGTTTTTATTGATATAGTTAAAATAAATTTTCTGTTTCAAAGTGGGAATTAAATAAAGGTTGTTTTTTAATAATTCAAAACTGTTTTGGCCAATGTCATTACCACAACCTCTTTTGCCTTAAACCTTTTAAGAGTTTTTGAACATTCTTGAGCTGTCGCACCCGTTGTTATTACATCATCTATTAATAAAATTTTCTTATTAATTATCAAATTTCGAAACTTCTTCTTTACTAAAAAAGCCCTCTTCAGATTTCTTGCTCTTTCTCTGCTATTTAATTTTGTTTGAGTTTTTGTTTCTTTAAGTCTTATTAAAATATCTGGATAAAATTTTGGCTGCACTTGAAGATTGTTTTTATTTAGATTAAATACTTTGCGATTTATAGTTTTGGCGATTAACACCGCTTGATTAAATTTTCTTTTATATAAACGAGATCTATGAATAGGAACCGCTACAATTAAATCAAATTCAGCAATTCTTTTAGCAAATCTTCTTACTAATAAATCAGCTATTTTACTAGCAATTAAAGTATTATCATAATATTTAAGATTAAGAACGATTTTTTTAATAATTTCATTGTAATGAAATATTGTCAGAACTTGGTCGAAAGCTGGCTTTTTCAGTAAACATTTTAGGCATATCATTTTACGATAACGGTTATTAAAATGCTCTTCAAAGGGTTGAGAACATATTTCGCAACAAGGAAAACTAATGAATTTTAATTCTTGCCAACATGTTAAGCAAAAACTAGCATTATTATTAATGATATCTAAGCAAGATAAACATTGATTGGGGAAAATTAAATTAATTAATTTATTGATAAAAATTTGAGGTAATTTTAAAAACATAAATGGTGATAAACGAAATTTTATTTAATAGAAGGTGGTTATCTTCTAGACTAGCAAAGATTATAAAAAATTTTGATAATTATGATTTTTTATATAATCAAATTGCTGACAATATTTTTGAAGACACAAAAACATTCAAAGAATCTTATTCAAGTATTTTAGAAATAAATATTAAAAATCAATATTTATTGGAAAAATTTCTTATCTTACCTAAAGAATTACAACCAAAAAATATTATCCAAACCTCTATTTGCAATAACCCGCAATTAATTAAAGATAAATTTATTATCAGTTGCAAAGATTTGCAAAAAACCATATCAGAAAATAAAATAAATCATGAATTGATAATTGCCGAAGAAGAAATGATGCCTTTTGGTGGCAATGTTTTTGATTTAATAATTTCAAACTCAAATTTACATTTTATTAACGATTTGCCTAAATTTTTATTGCAGATTAATAATATCTTGGTAAATAAGGGGCTGTTTATTGCTAGTTTTTTTGGCGAAGATAATTTATCGGAGCTTGCAAGAGTAATACTAGAAACTGAAAGCGATATATATAATGGCTTGTCCCCAAGAATGATACCGACTATTCAGTTAAAAACAATAGCACATTTAATGTCTAAAATTGGCTTTGTTAATGTAGTTGCAAGAATTGATAAAATAGCAGTTGATTATCAATCGGCACTTCAATTGTTAAAAGACTTGCAAATGATGGGGCAAGGCAATATTATTAATAAAAAATCTCGTCGATTTTTTATTAAATATTTTTTAACAAAACTTATTGATAAATATCAAAAACATTATTCCAATCAAGAGGGGAAAATTATCGCCACTTTTGAAATTATTACAGTAACAGGTTTTAAACCATAAAAAATGAAAAAAATTGATTGTAAAAAAACTTTTGGCTTCGAATGCGATTTTGAAATTCTAGCCTTTAAAGAAAAATCATCATTTGTGCCAGAAATTGATGAAAGCTATGTTTTTGACCCCGATACAACCATGGCAATTATTGCTGGCTTCATTTTTAATCAAAGAGTTTTGATTCAAGGAATGCACGGAACCGGAAAATCAACTCACATTGAACAAGTTGCTTCTAGGCTAAATTGGCCTTGCATTAGAGTTAACTTTGATTCTCAAATCACAAGGCTTGATCTTGTAGGTAAAGATATCATTAAACTAAAAAACGGCAAACAAATTACTGAATTTAAAGAAGGGATCATCCCCTTTTCAATAAGAAACAATATCGCTCTAGTTCTTGATGAATATGATGCGATTAGAAGCGATGTTTCCTTTGTTATTCATCGTTTATTAGAAAATAATGGAAAATTCATGCTTCTTGAAGAAAATGAAGTTATTAATCCAACCAATTATTTTAGAATCTTTGCCACTTCTAACACCCTTGGAGCGGGAGACGATATGGGGATTTATCATGGTACTAACCTAATTAATCAAGCTCAGATGGATCGCTGGAACATTGCGGTGGCATTGAATTATTTAAGTGAAGAAGTGGAAATTAAAATTTTGCAAAAAAAATTACCTTTTCTTAAAAATTCTCTTAATCAAAATATTGCAAAAATGATGGTAAAAATGGCTAATATAAGCCGTGAAGCCTTTAAAAACGGCGATATTTCTAACTTAATTTCACTTAGAACTCTGATTTCTTGGGGCAGAAACTTTGAAATATTTGGCTCAATAAAACATGCCTTTATCTTAAGTTTCCTAAATAAAGTTATTGATGATGAAAAAACAGTGGTTAAAGAATTTTATCAAAGAATCTTTGGAGAAGATATTTAATAAATCTACTTATAATCTTTTATTTTATTAAAAATATCGCTTAATATATCGCTAGCAAAATTGCCAAAAACCAATTCTTTAGCATCAGTACAAAATTTTTTAGACAATAACTCACCTTCTAAGAATCTTGTAATTATTGATTCTAATTCAATTTCGTTAGTAATTTTTATACAAGCTTGATGATTTATTAAATTTTCATAAATATCATAATTATTAGAAACATAAGGGCCAACAATAATAGCGCAATTATGAATAATCGCCTCAAAAGGATTATGACCACCGACATCAACCAAAGAGCCACCAATAAAACCAAAATCAGCAATCTCATAAAACATTTCTAAATCGCCAATTGTATCAACCAAGTAAAGATTAGTATCTCTGGTAATTTTATCATTTTTACTACGGCAAGCAATATCTCCTATCTCCATTTCTTCAGCGAGATCAATTACTCTCGCAGATCTTTCTGGATGCCTAATTACTAGAATCAACAATATATCTTGATGTATAAATTTTAGTTTTCTTAAAATTCTAAAAGCCACCTCTTCCTCACCCTTGTGAGTACTTGCAAATAATACAACTCTTCTGCGATTAATCATAATTTGAAGCAATCTTAATTTGTCTTTATCTAGTGGCTCAGAAACTAACTGAGCCTTAAGATTACCTAGATAAAGAACTTTTTCTTGATTGGTTAACCTAGCAAATCGAAGCTTTGCCTCTTGATTTTGAGCAAATATTAAAGAAAAATTGTCAAAAATTTTATATCCTAGTTTTTTTAATAAGCACCAGAAGCTAAAGGTTTTCTTTGAAATTCTACCATTAACTAAGAAAGTTTTAATATTTTTTTTTCTTGCTATTGCAAGCATATTTGGCCATATTTCAGACTCAACAAAGCATATAATTTTTGGATTCCAAAATTCTAAGAATCTTTTGATCCAGAAATATGAATCAAGCGGAGCAAATTGATGAATTGCTTGATCTTTGTATTCATAAAGCTTTTCGCCAATAATTTTAGCCGATGTAACGGTTGTAGTGGTAAATAAAACGAAATTATTAACATCGTCTTCAATAAATTGTTTTGCTAAATTAAAGGCTGAATTAGCTTCTCCAACACTAACCGCATGAATCCATATAACTTTTTTATCTATTGGTTTTTTAGATTTTGCTAAGCCAAATTTTTCATTGATTCTTTGAGGACATTCCTTTTGTTTAAAAATTCTATAAAGAATTAATATTCTCAAGAAAGGAGCTAATAATATTGAAATTATTTGATATATAAAAAGCATTATTTTTTGATTGTATAAAATTATCTTTCAATTATTGATATTTTTTTATCATCTCTTTTACTTGAGACGATATACTGCTATTATTGATTGCAAATGCAATATTGGCCTCGAGATAACCCAAAACATTACCACAATCAAAACGAGGAGTAATAATTTTTTTATAAAAAAATGGATAATCTTTAAGCATTAAATTCATCGCATCTGTAAGCTGTATTTCCCCACCTTTACCAATTTCGCACTTTGCCAAATAATCAAAAATTTCTGGCTGAAGAATGTATCTACCAGTAATCGCAAGATTTGAAGGAGCATCTTCCACGGCAGGCTTTTCAATCATATTAATGATATTTTGTTTTTGAGAATCTTCTATATCAATAATTCCATAAGCAGAAACTTGATTTTTATTAACTTCTCCAACCGCTACAATACTTGACTCAATAGGCTTTTGATGATAAAAATTTATCATTTTTTTAAGAAAATTTTCTTCTTGATTATCGGGCTCTAACATCATTTCATCGGCAAGAATAATAATAAAAGCCTCATTTCTATCGATAAAATTTCTAGCACACCAAATTGCATGACCAAGACCAAGAGGTTTTTGCTGTCTTACAAAAGCAATTTGCCCAGCGGATGGCATCCAACCAACCACCTTAGATAATTCTTGCGATTTATTATTTTCATCAAGCTTTGATTCTAGCTCATAAGAATGATCAAAATGATTATTTATGGCATTTTTATTTCTTCCTGTGACGAAAATAAATTTTTCAATACCAGCATTTCTAGCCTCTTCAAAGGCATATTGAATGATTGGCTTATTGGCAATTGGCAACATTTCTTTGGGCATTGATTTTGTTGCAGGAAGAAAGCGGGTTCCAAGACCACCAACCGGAAAAATAGCGGTTTTGACAGGACGAGAATTCATAATTATAATTTAGTTAAAATCTTTATAAACAATCTTGCCGGCAACAATAGTAGCAACCGCTCTACCCTTAACTTCAAAATTATTAAAAGGCGAATTTTTAGATTTACTATAAAATTTATCGATTTGAATTTGCCATTCGCAATTGAGATCGATAATTGTTAAATCTGCCCTACTGCCTTTTTTTATCAAACCACCGTCAAAATTAATAACTTTCGCAGGGTTGCAAGTCATTTTAGCAATTAAATCGATTAATTTTAAATGCCCTTGATGATATAAGCTTAAACTCAATGGCAACATGGTTTCAACCCCAACTATACCAAATGAAGCCTCTTCTAATGGCAATTCTTTTGCCGCTAGATGATGAGGGGCATGATCGGTGCTAATTACATCTATTAATCCAGATTTTAAACCCTCAATTAAAGCGAGTCTATCTTCCTCGCTTCTTAATGGCGGGTTCATCTTAGCATTGGTGCCAGACCTCAAAACCTCACTATCATTAAGCATAAAATGATGAGGACAAACTTCAACCGTAGCTTTCAAGCCTTTATTTTTAGCCCTTTTCATTGCTTCTAAAGATTGTCTAGTGGAAATATGTAAAAGATGATACCTTCCGCCAACCGCCTCAAGAATTGCGAGATCTCTTTCAACTATTACAGATTCAGAAATATTGGGAATACCTCTCACCGCTAACTCAAGAGAGCTAATTCCTTCATTTATACAACCTCTATTACTAAGATTCAAATCTTCCGCATGTTGAGCAATCACCACATTAAGATCTTGAGAATATTCAAAAGCCCTTCTCATAACATTTGCATTCATTACTGGTAAGCCGTCATCAGTAAAGCCAACCGCACCAGCATTTCTTAGAGCATACATATCGCTCAACTCTTCTCCTTTCATTGATTTTGTAATGCAACCATAAGCAAAAACATTACAATAAGCCGTTTCGCGGGCTTTTAACCTTATGTAATCGAAAGTAAGTACGGAATCGAGAGTAGGAGCAGTATTTGGTTGACATACAACGGTAGTTATACCGCCAGCAACTGCGGATTTACTTCCTGAGGCGAGATCTTCTTTGTTGGTTTGACCGGGATCGCGGAAATGAACCTGAATATCAATTAAACCGGGAGTAATTACAAGCCCTTTACAATCAATAACTTCAAGATTATCGATTGAATCTTGATTAATATTTTCTCCAAAATCAGCAATTTTATTACCAATCGTTAAAAGACTTCCCACTTTATCATAATTGGTTGCGGGGTCAATTATTCTAGCATTTTTATATAAAATTTTATGCTCAAAATTTACCATATTTTGATATGGCAAATTAAAAATCGGCTTTTTTTCTTGCATTATTTAGTTTTTAGTTAAATTTTTGATAAAATTTTGGGCATAGCGAACACAATGAATGTCAATTGCGTGGTCTAAACCCTTTACTTCATGAGCTTGATAAGGAACATCAACTTCACTAAGAATTTTTTTTGCCTCAATAAAATTCTCAAAAGGCAAAACGGAGTCTTCTTGACCGTGAATTAAACAAATATCTGGCCTTGAATTGGTTTTCTGCATAATCATTTCAGGCAAAATAACTCTACCCGAAAAAGATACAACTCCTGCAATTTTTTCTTCAATCGCTAAACCTTGATAAATCGCCATCATCGCTCCTTGCGAAAACCCCATCAAAAAAAGATCTTTATAAGAAAGTTCAAGTTTTTTCAACTCTAACTCAATGAAGTTTTTTAAAATATCGTTAGATTTTTTTATCGCCGACGCTATATCTTCGAATTTTCTTCTTTCCATTTTATCATAAAGCGAGAACCATTGATAACAATCAGGAAAACCGCCTTCCCAAGGCTCAATTGCATTTGGTGAAATAAAATGAGCATCTGGCAAAGATTGATGAAAATCGTGGGCAAGACTAATTAAATTAGCACCATTTGCACCATATCCATGCAACATAATAACTAAATGACTGACCTTATTTTTAGAGTTAGGATTGCGATATTGTAAATATTCAAGCATTGGATAAATTTTTTTCTATTGATTTAATAATTTTCTGAAAAATATCAGTTTGATAATTATCTACCACACCCTGCATCACTGCAGAAATTCTTTCTAAACCCATTCCAGTGTCAATACATGGTTTTGGTAGATTTATAAGACCATCTTTATGTTTTTCATATTGCATAAATACTAGATTCCATATTTCAACAAAACGATCGCCATCTTGATTATCAGAACCGGGCGGGCCTCCGAATATTGAATCTCCGTGATCATAAAATATTTCTGAGCAAGGTCCGCATGGGCCAACATCACCCATTGACCAAAAATTATCGTCACTTGCAATATTGATTATCTTACTTTCATCGAGCATTGCAATTTTTTTCCATAATTTTCTAGCATCTTCATCTTTATGATAGACAGTAATTAAGAGCTTATCTTTATTGATACCGAGCTCTTTATGAAGAAAATTCCAAGCATAAAAAATCGCTTCTTCTTTAAAATAATCACCAAAAGAGAAATTTCCTAACATTTCAAAGAAAGTGTGGTGCCTAGCCGTAAAGCCAACATTATCGAGATCGTTATGCTTTCCCCCGGCTCTAACACATTTTTGAGCGGTGGCAACCCTTTTAAATTGTGGAGTTTCAATTCCAGTAAAATAATTCTTAAACTGATTCATTCCCGCATTAGTAAACATAATTGTTGGGTCATTGTAAGGTACTAAAGGGCTTGAATCGATAATCTTATGATCATTCTTAGCGAAATAGTCAAGAAAGCTTGCTCTTATTTGATTAGTAAGCATTTTTATATTTTTAAATTATTAATATTATTTCTTGAATCAAGCGATTAGTTAGATTATAAATTTTTGATTATTTTCAGCCATTTTAATTAGTAAAGGCGATATTTCGTATCTTTTTGGATATTTTTTATTTAATTCTTGCAAAGCCTCAACAACATTATTCAAACCCCAATCATCTGCATATTTTAAAACTCCGCCACGAAATGCTGGAAAACCAGCACCCATAATCATTGCCATATCAAGATAACGAGGGTTGGTTATTACTTTTTCTTCGATAGTTTTAGCTGACTCGTTAATCATTTGCAACATAAAGCGATTAATAATTTCTTGCTCTGACAGGCTAGATTGAGGAAATTTATATTCTTCATTTAATTCAAGAATTAAAGAATATATTTGAGGGTTAACTTTATTTTTATTATTAGATTGATGTATATAAAAACCTTTGCCTGATTTTTTGCCAAGCAAATCTTGATGATCATGATAAAGAAAATCAAGCATTTCAGGAACCTTCATTCTTTCACCATAGGCTTTTTCAAGGGATATCGCCACTTTTGCCCCAACATCTATTCCCACCACATCAACTAGAGCAAATGGCCCCATTGGCATGCCAAATTTTTCAATTATTGCATCGATTTTTTCAATTGAGTTTCCTTCTTGAAACATATATACAGCCTCATTGAGGCAAGGAATTAAAATACGATTCACTAAAAAACCAGCAACATCACTAACCACAATTGGCGTTTTGCCTAATTTACGAGCAAGATTAACAATCGTCGCAATTGTTTTTTGATTGGTGTTAACTCCTGCAACAACTTCTACCAAAGGCATTTTATCAACCGGATTAAAAAAATGCATTCCTGCAAAACGATGGGAAGATTTTAAAGCTGTAGCCATTTCAGAAATTGAAAGAGAAGAAGTATTAGAAACAATAATTGCATCGCTAGATATCTGATTTTCAAGATCCGCCAAGACTGATTTTTTAATTTTCATATCTTCAACCACCGCTTCAATTGCAATATTACAACCACCAAAGCCTTCATATTGAATATTTGAAGTAACTTTATTCATTCTTTCTTGTATTTCAAAATCATTGATTTTTCGCCTTTTTCTAAAATAGCTGAATATCTTCATCATTTGCAGGTATCCAGTAGCAATTGCCTGTTGCGATATATCTTTAATTCTGACATCAATATTATTATTAGCAAAAAGCCATGCAATTGCTCCCCCCATGACTCCCGCTCCAATTACTGCCACATTATTAACTTCCTTAGATTCATCTTCATTATTTAAAAATTCTTTTTTCAGCATTTCATTGGTAAAAAATAACTCGATTAAATTTTTTGCAATTGGCTCAGTTACTAGATCGCAGAAATTATCTAACTCACAAGCGAATGATTTATTGCTTAAAGGGCTGGAATAAGTTTTTTTAATTACTTCTAAAGCCTTAAAAGGAGCGGGATAATTGCCTTTTGTTTTGGCATAAAGCTCTTTTTCAGCAAAATTATAAATTATATTTTTACCAAAGGGGATTTTTTCTAGTAAATCTCTATTTTTAATTTTATTTCTTCGTTCAAGATATTTGTTAGCCGTGACTCCATAGAGAATTTCGGTTACAAAAAGACTCAATTTTTCTTCAAAAAATTCAGATCGCATTAACTCATCGACAACCCCCATTTCGAAAGCTTTTTTTGCATCAATTGATTTTCCAGATAATATTAGATTCAAAGAATTTTTAAGACCAATTAGTTTTGGAAGTCTTTGAGTTCCACCAAAACCGGGAATAATCCCAAGATTAACTTCTGGCAAACCAAGAATGGTTTTTTTATTAATAATTGCCACTCTATAGCTACAAGCAAGCGCCAATTCAAGCCCTCCACCAAGGCAAGAACCATTAATAACAGCAATAGAGGAAATTTTTAAATTAGCAATTTTATTAAGAATATCCTGCCCCCTCTTCACTTTTCGCAATGCATCTTCTCGATTATTAATTGATTTTATTTCGTTTATATCAGCACCGGCAATAAAATTATTTACTTTTGCACTTGTAATTACAAGCACACGAATTGCTTTATTGTCGTCAATAACCGATATTGCTCTTTCGAGATCTGCCATTGCCAATGAGGAAAGTTTATTTACTTTTTCATTTTGAAGGTCAAAAATTAAATTAGCGACCCCGTTTTTCTCAATGGTAAGTAGGAATGATTCTTTTAGTTGCATTGCAAAATATTTTGAGGTTAGACTTCTGATTTTATAAATAAATCGAGAGATTATTAATATTAAGAATAATTTTCTTTTTTTAAAATATAAGTTTTTTTACTAATTTAATTATAAAATAATTTATAAGGCTAGTAAAAACTAGCTTCATTTTGACACAATTAAAAATTATTACAAAATGCGACTTGACTTTATCTTAATTAATTTCTTAATTATTCTTTCATTAAGAAAATAATATTTTTTTGTAAATAAAATTACTCTTTTAAGTAAATAAAATAAATGAATATAACTTAAAAATTTTAGTTATTTAAAATTAAAACTACTCAATAAAAAAAGAAAATCATGAAAACATATTCTAAAAAATCAGCTTTTTCACTAATCGAATTATCGATTGTGTTAATTATTATTGGTCTTTTAATTGCTGGCATCACTGGCGGTGCTAGTTTAATTAAAAGCGCCACCCTTAGAGCGGTTATGACCGAAGCAAGAAATTACAACACAGCAGTTAACAGCTTTTATGTCGCTTACAATGCCTATCCAGGTGATTACACAGTAAACTTTGCTTCTGGAGTTGCTACGGGATATATCGGAGATGGCGATGGAAAAATAGAATTCAACAGCACCAACGGTGGAACAGCTACTGCAGCTGCTCAAGCTAAGGCAGAAGGGTTTGGAGCAATTGCAATGCTTGCTTTTACAAAAATGATAACAACAGAAAATCTTACACCTGGTAGTGCTACATCAGTCGATGTCGCTGGAGTTGCTGGAGTATCAATCCCTCAATCAAAAGTTAGAGGAACTGGCTGGATATTTGATTATTTAACTGGAGCCCCTAATGCAGCCGCTGGTATAAATAACAGCTGGACGGTCGAAGGTCAAAACGCAGTAATACTAACTTCTGGATGGACAGCCGGAACTAACACTTTATCACTACTCACTAGTGCTACTAGTTTTGCTAAAGGTGCTTTAACTGCCGAAGATGCTAAATCTATTGATTTAAAAGTAGATGACGGTCTTCCTGTGTCTGGAAAAGTTAGATCTTTTGGTAAATCAGCAGCAGGTGATTGTGTTTCAAGTGAGACTTATAACGAAACCGTTGTTAAAACTACTGCTTGTGCTTTAACTTATGCCGTCGATATCTAAACTAAAAAACCCTCTAAAAAACCCTAGGTTATTAATAGCCTAGGGTTTTTTAGTTTTTAAGTGAAGCAAATTCTTAAAATCTCTTAGGTTAATATGCTAGAAAATAAAAAGTAGCAATAGAAGTGGAATTAAAATAATTATTAAAAATATCAACCTCAACAATTTGTGTAGAATTAAATTAGAAAAAAATGTTAGAATATATTTTGGCAGTTTTTTCCCATAAATTATTTTGTTGACATCGCCATTTAAGATGCTGTAAATCAACATTATCAAGCTTTTGATCTTGATTAGTGCAGGCATAAAAATATTGCCATTTATTATTGTGATCTTTTTTTCTTTGTAAACAGCGAGCACATATTCCTTTAGACATACACTGCATTGGAGCATTAAGACTGGCGATAATCTTGCTATTCTTAAAATAATCTTGCAATTTATTATTATCTTTAGCATCAGCAATTTCTAGCATCAATCTATCATCGCCAATAATTAATAAATGCTCAATTGATTTTAGATTTATCGCAGAAGAAGAGCCTTGATTCAGACTAACAAGACCTTGATATTCTAGCAATAAATCAATAAAATTGCCGTTGGCAATCATGTCAAATTCTCTTAATTGGCATTTTTCAATATCGCAAGAATTATAATTATTCGTGGCAATAATAAAATTATCACTAGCCTCTTGAAGAGTTTTAATATCAAGATTCTCTGATATATTGCTAATTTTATTATTATTTTGATAAATTAACAAAATAATAATTTTGCAATTTAAGCTTTTTAAATGATTAGCAATTGCTGGTACTGCTTGATTTCCCCTGCCTCGACCAATCAATAAAACAGTTTTATTACTTGGCAATTCTGTTGCCTTGCCAGAAGGACCCATAAAAATACAGGGCTCGCCTTTGGTAAAGTTTTTAACAATATTGGTTGAAGAGCCAATATCAAAAATCATTGATTTAATTAGACCCTTCTCTTTATTGATTTCTAGGGCAGTAATTGGCATATTTTCAGTAGCTAATAATTTTTGATTTTTAGTTTTTGCAAAATAATGAAAATTCGCTAAACGAAAAATATGCCCCACCTCGCTATACTTTGCAATTAGAGGAGCCTTAATAGTTATTTCGATTACATTGGAAAATTTTTGAGTAATATCTTCAACGGTAACATTAAAATCATTATTGATCAATTTTAGAAAATCTTGATATTGTTGCTTAATATTGATTTTGTTGATTTTTGTTAATTGCAATATTTCCAGAATTTGCTTCGAACCAATCTTTGCACTAGCAACCGCCTTAACTACACTACCACTAAAATTAGGATGCAAATCGCCAAAATAACTAATTGCTTGGTAATTAAAGCTATTATCTTGATTTTTCAATTTATTGAATTTAGCAATAAAATTCGATTTCTTATTCTTGAAATAGGGAATGGTATCAAAAATTAAAGAATCATCATCTGATGCAAAATGATCGCCATCTAATTTTAATTGAAAATTATCTTCAGTGACAATATTGATATTTGGCAGAGTTCCCGCCGATATAATCAAGGTACGGCAAGGAAATTTTTGACCTTTATCGGTAATTACCGCTTCAATATGCCCATCATTATCAATTACAATAGTTTTTATCTCAACTTCTTCAATTAACTCAACTCCCTCTTCAATTGCCTTATTAAGCTCTTGATGATTATTTTTATAAGCAGGCGATTGATTGAATTTTTTACGGTAAAATATTTTTGTTGATAAATTGATTTCAGAGCCTGATTTTATTGCATCTGACAAAAATTCTTGAGCAATAATTTGCTCTTGTTGATTAAGCTTTGCAAAAAATTCTTCTTTACTAATTTTTGCAGTAATTTCTTGATATTTATCAAAAAACTTTTTTACCTCCACAACATAGTAAGCCCTTGCCTCGCAAGCACTATCAGTTGCTGTTAAGCCTCCTCCAAATACAATTACGGGCATTCTTAATTGTAAATTAGAGAATAGATCTTTTTTATAGGCACCCCCTAATTGCAGACCCATCAAAAAATCGGAAGCTAAATAAACACCTTGCGGATAAGCACTAGTATTAGATTCATCAATCTCGTAATGATTATTTTGACTAAAATAATTGCTAAATTTTAAGGTTTTTGGCTTACCCGCACCA
>CAMDGT010000013.1 GCA_945898025.1 Rickettsia typhi
GGAAAATTATCGGCTAATCAAGAAGATATTGAAAATGCTGCAAAGATGGCTAAAATTCATGATTTTATAATGAGTTTACCTCAAGAATACAATACTTTAGTTGGTGAGAGGGGGGTTAAGTTAAGTGGAGGCCAAAGACAAAGAATAGCAATTGCTAGAGCTTTTCTTAAAAATTCTTCAATTTTAATTCTCGATGAAGCGACTTCTAGCCTTGATACTGAAACCGAAATTGAAATTCAGCAATCAATAAATGCAATGTTAGATAATAAAACAACAACAGTAATTGCAATAGCTCATCGTCTCTCAACCATAAAGCATTTAGATAGGATTCTTGTGTTAGAAAAAGGTAAAATTATTGAAGATGGAAATTTTGATAATCTTCTAAAAATTGAAAATGGAAAGTTCAAGAAATTGTGGGAATGTCAATTTAATGGTATGGTTTCTTGATTTGAAAAAGTTTATGGAGCGGGTGAAGGGGGTCGAACCCTTGACATCAACCTTGGCAAGGTTGCACTCTACCACTGAGCTACACCCGCATAGAATATCTAAAACTAAGAATATAATATGTAATTTACAGAAATCTAAAAGATAAAAAATAAATTGCAATCTAATAATTAAAAAAATATTGTTATTTGCTACAAAATCTTATTTTAAGGAGTGTTTGAAGTTATTTTAAGCTTAGATTAAGTCGAATTTGTTAATTTTTCTTTAAGAATTTATGAAATTTTTTTTGCTGTTTGTTTTACTTTTTAATGTTGCTTGCATTGAAACGGTTGCCGTTGGAACTGTTGTTGCTGGGGTTGTGGTTTCTCGCGATAAAAATATTGAACAAAGTAAAAATGATGCCTTAATTTCTACTAAAATTAATTTCTCTTTATTGCAAAATAAGTTAAGAGGAATTGACAGCAACATCAAAGCAACAGTAAGTGAGAACAGGGTATTGCTAACGGGGGCAACAAAAGATATCAATAACGCTAAGAAAGCCTATAATATTGCTTGGAAAGTTGATGGCGCAGAAGAAGTTATAGATGAAATTAATCTTGAAGAACCAAGAAAAAAAAGTGCGGGTTTTTTTGTCGATGAATTTAATCAATCTATGATTGACTCTTTCATAACTACGAAGATTAGGGTTAAAATTCTCGCAGATAGAAAAATATTTTCTGCAAATTATCATGTTATTACTTCTAATCAAGTGGTTTATTTAATCGGTTTGGCTCAAAACGATCTAGAGCTAAAGCAGGTTTTCAAAAGAGTTGCAAAAACTTACGGAGTTAAAAAAGTTGTTAATCATGTTATATTAAAAAATGATAAAAGATATAAAAGATTGCAATAATCAGCAAAATCAAGTTATTACATTTGGTTGTAGGCTTAACATTTTTGAAAGTGAGGCGATAAAAAATGCAATTGATATTGCGGGAGAAAAAAACTATATAGTTTTCAATAGCTGTGCGGTTACTGAAAAAGCAGAGCAAGATTTAGCCAAGGCGATTAAAAAAGTCCGCAAACAAAATCCAGGGGCAAAAATAGTAGTTACAGGCTGTGCTGCGCAAATAGATCCAGAAAAATATGCAATTATGAAAGAGGTTGATTTAGTTTTAGGAAATACAGAAAAATCAAAGATCGAAAGCTATAAAAATAATTCCATTTTTTTAAAAAATAATCACCAAGCTAATATTCAAAATCATTCGGATCAAATATTTTTAAAAGCTAGACAAGAAAATAGTTTATTTTTAAATGACGATGATTCAGCAAAGATAAGAGTTAATGACATTATGTCGGTTAGAGAAACAGCTCCTCAGCTAGTTTCTTATTTTGAAAATCAAACCCGAGCTTTCTTAGAAATTCAAAATGGCTGTAACCATCGTTGCACTTTTTGCATCATACCTTTTGGCAGAGGAAATAGCCGTTCAGTGCCATTTGGCGAAATAATTTCTCAATCCCGCAAAATGATTGACGCTGGTCATAAAGAAATTGTGCTTACAGGGGTTGATATTTCAGACTACGGAAAAGATTTGCTGGCGCCAATTAATTTAACAAAAATGATAAAGCGAATGCTTGATTTATTGCCTGATTTGCTTAGATTAAGGCTTTCTTCAGTTGATGTTGCAGAATTAGATGATGATTTTTGTGAATTACTTGCAACTCAGCCTAGGCTAATGCCATATTTGCATCTTAGCATCCAGTCGGGAGATAATTTAATTCTTAAGAGAATGGCAAGAAGACATACTCGTCAAAACATCATTGATTTTTGTGCAAAAGCAAGAAAAGTAAGGCCAGAAATAGCTTTTGGTTGCGATGTTATTGCGGGTTTCCCCACGGAAAATGATGAATCTTTTAATAATAGCGTTTCTTTAATCAAAGAATTGGGCTTGGTTTATACTCATATTTTTCCTTATTCTTCAAGAAAAGGAACTCCTGCCTCAAAAATGCCTCAAATTCCTACTAAAATTATCAAAGAAAGAGCTAGAATATTGAGGGAAGTTGGCAATTTGGAGTTGCAAAAATTTATGCAAAAAAATATCAATAAAAAAAGTAAAATTTTGCTTGAAAAAAATAATTTTGGAAAAAGTGAAAATTTTCTTGATGTTAAAATCGTTGATAATTTTCAAAGCAATCTTAAGGTTGGATCGATAATTGAGGTTGAAATTACCGACATTGAAAATAATCATCTGTTGGCAAAGGTGTTGTAAATTTAATAAATATTTTATGAAAGATCTATCTAAATTACTTGCTAAAACTGGAGCTACGAAAACAAACGAAGAAAATCACGAAAAGCTTTCTGTTTTTATGAAAAATCAAGTTAACAAAAAAAATGAAGCTAAAAAGAATCAAAGCAAATCTAAAATAGTTGCAAAATCTATAACTAATAACAATTCTAAGAAAGATGGCGAAACAATGGCAGAAGGGGTGAATGAAGAATTAGAAGAAATGACGGAAGAAGAGCAGTTAGAAGAGGCGAAGAAAGCATCTCGCAAAAAATCAGAAAATTATGATCAAAGCAAAATGCTTAAAAAGCTTTTAATGGAAGCCGTTTTAAAGATAGCGGTAGGAAGCACTTTGATAATTGCTGTAGTTTTTGCTATTGTGGAGTTTATGCCAATTATAGCTAGTTTTTTTAGCGGCTTCATCATAAAATTAATTGCTGGCAAGTAGCAAAATCAATAAAACTATTATTGTCTTGACAATTTATTTATTTTAAATATAGTTGTGGAGCTTTGGCATTAGTGGCTACATAATTAATAGTAGCTTAAAATAATAAATTTCCAGCCTTTAAATTAAATTTTAAAATTACTTTAAGGTTTCAATGCTTAAATGTTTTAAATATAGAAAATGATGTACAATCTTTATGCCATTTTCCAATTTTAAACAAAGTAAATTGATGATTTAAAATTTTAGTCAATGTTTTTAAATATTTTCTAAATGAGAATTCAATTTAAAATATGGAAAATGATATTAGAGTTAGTTTCTAGTTTATTCTTCTTTTTGGTGTTTCTATATTAAAATATTGCAAACAATTAATTAGCCTAATATCGCTATACTTATTTAATAATCCTTTAGGATTATTTTAACAGTTTAGCTTCATTATATTGCTTATTTTTTGATTACTGCATTTTGTATGAATATGGTTTTCATTGATGAGCTTAAAGTTACTACTAGCTTGACAGAGCATAATTAAAACTTCCTATCGTAATGTAACTATTATTGATAATTAACAAATATTTATATAAAAATGAGTAATGAAATAAAATTTAGCGATCTAGGGCTTTCGCCTGAGATGATGGAGAGGCTTAACAATAAAGGCTTCGAAAATGCAACCCCAATTCAAGCGCAGGCTATTCCTTTTCTTTTAACCCAAGATCAAGATTTAATCGGTAAGGCACAAACTGGAACTGGTAAAACATTGGCTTATGGCATTCCACTTATTGAGGAATTAAAACCTAATAATAAAAAAGTCCAAGCTATAATTCTAGCTCCAACTCGTGAATTAGCAATGCAGGTTAGTGAAGAGTTAAACTCTTGTTACTTGTTAAAAAATAGAATAATTGCGGTTTACGGCGGTCAGCCAATAGAAAAACAAATCATGCAGTTGAAAAAAGGTGTTGATATAGTTGTTGGAACCCCCGGTAGAATAATTGATCATATTGAAAGAAAAACAATTGATCTTTCTCAAATAACTCATTTAGTTTTAGATGAAGCGGATGAAATGCTTAATATGGGCTTTGTTGAAGATATCGAAACTATTCTTAAGAGCGCTCCTGCCAATCGTAAAACTATATTATTCTCAGCAACAATGCCTAGTCATATTGAGAATTTGGCAAAAAAATATATGAAAAATTATCAAATTATTTCGGTAATTAATCGTGCAGATTCTGGCAAAAGTAATATTGAGCAAAGTTTATTGGTGGTCGATAGCAGTGATAAGTTTGAAGCTCTATTTCGTATTATTGAAAATGAAGATAAATTTTATGGAATTGTTTTTTGTCGCACCAAAATGGATGCAGATGATATAGCTAGCAAATTAATTGCTCGTTCATTGAATTCTGAGGCACTTCACGGCAATGTTTCTCAATCTCAAAGAGAGAAAATATTGCAAAAATTCCGCAATAAAAAAATTAATATTTTAGTGGCGACAGATGTTGCTGCCAGAGGAATAGATGTTGATAATCTTTCCCACGTTGTTAATTATTCTTTACCGCAAGATACAGAAAGCTATGTTCATAGAATTGGTAGAACCGGTAGGGCAGGTAAAAAAGGTATAGCGATTACCATTATTACTCCTTCTGAACACCGCAAAGCAATGGAAATTCAAAGAGTTACTAATAACAAGCTAAATACTTATGAATTGCCAACTGTTGACAATATTGTGTCTAGTAAAAAGCAAAAAATAAAAAGTAGCATCAATGAGTTAATGTCTGGTGTTGATTCTTCTAGCTTAGAATTAGCAAGAGAAGTTATGGCAGATTGCGGTGAAGATAATGAGCAAATTATTGCGGCATTGCTAAAAATGGCCTTCAGGAATCAGTTAGATAAAACTAAGTTCCGTGAATTAAGACAAGTTTCTGTAAAGTCTAGAGATAGTAATTCTAGCTTTGGAGGGTCTTCTTATAAATCTGGTGGCTACGGAGAAAGAAGTTCTTCTGGTAATAGATCTTCTCGTTTTAATGAGGGTTCTTCTAGAGATAAGGGGGGTTCTTCTCGTTTTAATGAGGGTTCATCTAGAGATAGAGGTTATTCTCGTAATGAGGGTTCGTCTAGAGATAATGGCTCTTCTCGTAGCTTCAATTCTTCTCAAGGAAACTACAGCAACGACTCTAATTATAATGACGATGGTTCTATCCGTCTCTTTATAGCAAAGGGCAGGAATGATAATTTTGATGAATTGTCATTAACAAGCTTCATAAAGAAAGAAACAGGAGTGGATTATAAAAATATTAATAATATAAAAATTCTTGATCAATTTTCTTTCTTCGCTACAGAGGCAGGGGATGCTAAAAAGATTCTGGATATTTTTCAGCAAAAATCGCAGAATGGCAAATCTTTAATCACAAGAGCAAAAGAAAGAAAATAATAACAACTTTATTTTTAATTAATTTTAACAATGCAATTTATTGATGAAGTAAAAATATCATTAAAAGCTGGAAATGGAGGCAAAGGAGCATCTAGTTTCCGTCGGGAAAAATTTATTCCCGACGGCGGTCCAGATGGTGGAGATGGCGGTAGAGGTGGTAGCATAATATTTGAAGCCAGTCGCGATCTCAACACTCTAATTGATTTCCGTTTCCAGCAGCATTTTATCGCTAAAAATGGTATTTCAGGGAAAGGTGGCAATAAAAGCGGTTTATCGGGAGAAGATCTAATTCTTAGAGTGCCGGTTGGAACCCAAATATTCAACGAAAATTCTGAAACATTATTAGCCGATATGTTGGAACATCAACAAAGAGTTGTGATAGCAAAGGGTGGAAGAGGCGGTCTTGGAAATACCAATTTCAAAAGCTCAATCAATCAAGCTCCAACATTTTCTCAAATTGGTGAAGTTGGTGAGGAGCTGTGGGCTAAATTACAATTAAAGCTACTTTCAGATGCTGGTTTGCTAGGCCTACCAAATGCAGGAAAGTCAACCTTTCTTGCTTCTACTACAAGAGCTAAGCCAAAAATTGCAGATTACCCTTTTACAACACTTAAGCCACAACTCGGAGTTGTTTATGTCGATGATTGTGAGTTTGTGTTGGCAGATATTCCCGGTTTAATTGCTGGAGCTAGTGAAGGCAAGGGTTTAGGTGATCGCTTTCTTAAGCATATAGAGCGATGCGGAGTATTGTTGCATCTAATAGATTCAAGCTCAGAAGACATAATCGAAAGTTATAAAATTATTCGCAATGAGTTAGAATCTTACGATTGCGATCTAGTTTTAAAGCCTGAAATTATAGCATTGACTAAAATAGACCTAATCAGCGACAAAGAATTGCTTTTAAAAAGCAAAACTCTTGAAAAATATCTAAAAAAAATCAAAATTAATAGTAAAATATTCGCTATTTCCGCCCCTATAAATCAAGGGCTTACTGAATTGTTAAGGGTATTATATCAAATTATCCAAAATCACAATCAACAGCAAAAAAATATTGAGAACCACCAGCAATATGATAATTTTCACAAAGATCAAGAAGAGACTATTCTTAGAGAAAAAAATAATCAATAAACACATTAAAAAATCTTATTATAATTTTGGCATTAGGTCTGAATTAATAGTCAGAATATTTTTGAGAATAAAGTTTTACAAAATAATTGCCATTCGTTTTAAAAATTGTTTTGGAGAAATTGATATTATCGCTGTAAAAGCAAATAGCTTAATTTTTATAGAAGTTAAAGCGAGAAGTAAAAAATTAACTTTGGATGAAGTTTTTTCATCGCGACAAAGCCTAAGAATTAAATCTGGTGCAGAGTTTTTCCTTAATAAGCATAATGATTTTGCTAATTATAATTATCGCTTTGACCTAATTACGGTTAACAGGCTTGGTTTTTGTAGTCATTACAAAAATTTTTGGCAATAATTAAAACTAACTAGTTGACAATATTGAATTTTCATTAATTGATTTTAAAATTTTAACCATTTTGGCATTTGCTTCTTCTAGCTTGTTGTAATCAATAGATCTAAATACTAAAGATGTTCCCCCTTCAAATGGATAGCTACCCATTGAAACCTCCGAGTATCTTTTTTGCATTTCGGTTAAAGATTTAGCAATTGCACTTTCGGTAAGGTTTATTTTTATTTCAATTGATTTGATTTTTTTACCAACTTTTAACTGCGATTTAGCCACTTCAAACATTGCTTGAAATATTTTTGGAATTCCTGCCATTACAAACACATTGTCAACTCTAAAGCCAGGGGCTGATGACAATGAATTTTTTAGTAAAGTTGCTGAACGAGGCATATAAGCCATTTTGAGCCTTGCTTCATTAATATTTTCTACTCCATAGTGTTGGATTAATATTTGTTCAGCGATTAAATTTTTTTCAAAGACATCATCAAATGCTTTTGATATTGATTCGCTGGTAATATCGTCGTGAGTAGGGCCTATTCCTCCGCTTGTAAAAACATAATCAAATTTATTTCTTAGGCTGTTAACGGCAGAAATTATCTCCGCCTCAATATCGGCAACCACTCTTACTTCTTTGAGGCTGATGCCCATTTCTGTAAGGTTTTTAGCAAGAAAATTAATATTTTTATCTTCGGTTCTGCCAGATAAAATTTCGTCGCCAATTATTAATAAAGCACTAGTAATAGAATTGTTGGTCATTTTTTTAATTTTGGCGTGTTCGGCGGGAATTGAACCCGCAACCCTTGCCTTCGGAAAGCAATACTCTATCCAATTGAGCTACGAACACTTATTGATATTATAGCTCTAAATATAAATTTAAGCTTGAGTAATTTAAGTTAAATTGCTGTTTAAATAATTATTTTCTAGAAATTGTATTATATATCAAGCTTTTTATATTTTGAATATCTTGATCTGTAAATTCAACTTCAATATCTAGGTAATTGATGATTTTTTGGTAAGATGGTGGAAATTTTACCCAATCTTTCTTAGTTGTAATTAGTTGGCAATTCTGCTTTTCTGCTGTTGTAATTAATTTTTTAAGCTCTTCGTTGCTGTAATAGTGATGATCAGCAAAGTTTATTTTTTCAATTAATAATAAATTTTGTTTAGTCAAAAAATTAAAAAATTTGTCGGGATAGGCTAATCCACAGAATGCAAGATAATTTTTATTATTATCAAATAGCTCTAAATTCTTACAAATAGTTTTAGCAAAAATAATTTTGCCTTGATAATTTTTTTTAATTAAATTTAAATTTTCATCGTTAATTTCATTAATTATAATCACTAAATCAGCCATCGCTAACCCCGATTTAATATTTTGACGAAGTGGGCCAGCGGGAATTAGCTTACAATTTCCAAAAGCTACAAAGCCATCAATTACAATTATTTTAATATCTTTAGATAGATTATTATTTTGTAGCCCGTCATCAAGAATTACTATTTCTACCTCTTTCATTTGTTCTATTTTTTTAGCTCCAAAAGCTCTGTTGCTAGCGATAAAAGTTTTTGCTACTTCGTTAAGTAAAATTGCCTCATCGCTAACTTTGGTTAATTGCTTCAATGCCTGATTAACAGATAAAAACTCTTGTTTCTCGCCTTTATAGCCCCTAGTAAGATAAACAAATTTTTTATTGATTAATTTTTCAATAATTTTGCCAATAGCGATTGCGGTTGGTGTTTTGCCAGAACCGCCTGCAATTAGATTGCCAATACAGATAACGGTTTTGTTGATTTTTGTTTTTTTAGTAAAAAAACCATCGATTTTTGTTGCAATTAAATAAACCCAACTTAATGGAATTAATATATAGCTAATTATGTTGTTGGAAGACCAGAAGCGAGGAGTTTTCATTGTAAAATTTTTTTAATCTTTTATTTAAAAACTAGATTTACAATATCGTTAATGGTTGTAAAAATCATTAAACTAATTAAAATTGCAAAACCAATGCGGAAGGCGATTTCTTGTACCTTTACATTAATTGGTCTACCAATAATTGCCTCTATCAAATAAAACAATAAATGCCCGCCATCAAGCATTGGAATTGGTAATAGGTTCATTACCCCAAGATTAATTGATATCATTGCCCCAAACCACAAAACCATCATTATACCAAGTTCAATGGTCTTTCCTGAGTATTGTGCTATTTTTACTGGCCCACCCAATTCTTTGACTGATCTTTTGCCAATTAACAATTCTTTTAAAGTTTTTAGAATAGAGTTTGAAATTTGCCAAGTTTCAATATTTGCTTTAGCAAAAGATTGAAAAATATTCAATTCATGATGTTGAATGTCGTTAGCAATAACACCAATTGTTGGTAATTTCATTTTTTCTTTAAAAATATTTTCAACTTCAACTAATTCTGGAGTTAAATTAAAATTTAATTTTTGTTCATCTCTAATTGCCGTTATTGATATTTCACTGGTTCCCGCTTCAATTATTGCAATTCTTAACTCATCGAAATCGTTAATTTTTTTATTATTGATACTAATAATTTGATCGCCTTTTTTTAATTTCGCTAGTTCTGCTGGGCTGTTGGGTTTTATATCACTAATTTTATTGGCAACAACATTATGCCCGCGAATATTGAAAATAAAGGTTAGAATGATTATTGCTAAGATGAAATTGGCAATTGGACCCGCTGAAACAATTGCTATTCTTTGATAAACGTTTTTAAAAACAAAGCTTTGTTTTTTTTCTGCCTCCGACATTTGATTAAATGCTTTAAAATTAGGCTTTGAAGCGGGGTTAGCATCGCCAAACATTTTAACATATCCACCGAAAGGCAACCAGCAAAATTTCCACCTAGTGTTATAGCGATCATAAAAGCCAAAAATTTCCTTACCAAAACCGATTGAAAATTCTTCGATCTTAACTTTACAGGCTCTGGCGACAATAAAATGCCCGAATTCGTGAATAAAAACAATTGCCGACATAATTATTATAAAGGCGAATAAATTTTGAATTATGATATTGATAATTGACATTTTTTAAAATATTGAGTTGGCTATTGTTCTTGCTTGCTTATCGCAAGCGATTATTTCTTCAATTGTTGATAGCTTGCGATGATTAATTTGGTTGAGGCTTTTTTCAATAATGGTAGTGATTTTATCAAAGGTAATTTCTTTGTTTAAAAATTTATTAACTGCCACTTCATTCGCTCCATTTAAAACAACTAAGGCACTGCCTTCTGTTTCTAGGGCTTGCATGCATAATTTTACAGCAGGAAACTGCAAATAATCAACTTCAAAAAATTCAAGTTTATTGATTTTTGCTAGGTCAAATTTTTTAATCAATTGATATTGATATAAATCGAGCCTCTTAGGAAATTCAAGAACATATGAAATTGGGGTTTTCATATCTGGGTAGCTAAGCATTGCAAGGCTAGAGCCGTCTTTATACTCCACCATGCCGTGAATAATTGATTGTGGATGAATTAAGATTTTTAATTGTGATTTTGCAACAGGGAATAATCGGTAGGCTTCTATCATTTCTAGGCCTTTATTCATCATTGTGGCACAATCAATTGATATTTTTGCTCCCATTTGCCAATTAGGATGTTTTAATGCCTCTTCAATGGTGATATTTTCAGGGTCTTTTTGATTGCGAAAAAACGGCCCTCCAGAGGCGGTAATGGTGATTTTTTCGATGTTGTTAAGGTTGTTTTGTTCGAAGATTTGGAAAATCGCATTATGCTCAGAATCAATTGGCAGTAAGTTTATTTTTGATTTTTTAACTTCTTCCATAATGATATCGCCAGCAACAACCAAGGATTCCTTATTGGCAATGGCAATATTAGAGCCTGCTTTAATGGCATTTAAAGTTGGTAAAACCCCCGCAGAGCCAACAATTGCCGAAAATAAAATATCGCATTTAATTTTTGCAATTTCGTTAATTGATTCCGTTCCCGACATTACCTGACAATTATTGATTTGCGATAATGCATCTTTAACAATTTGATAATATTTTTTATTTTCAATTACTACAAATAAAGGCTTTAATATCAAGGCTTGAGAAATTAATTCTTGAAAATTTTCTTTTGCTGTTAGGGCGATAATTTGATATTTTTCTAATTCTACCTTGATAATTTCAACAACATTTTTGCCAATTGAACCTGTCGAGCCTAGAATCGTGATGGTTTTTGCCATTTATTGATTATTTTGATTTTTTAATTTTATTTTATTTGCCTCTTCAGCGATTATTTTTTCAATATTTTGTAGATTATCGTGACCTTTATCAATTAAAAATTGAATTTCTGGAACGGTTTTTAATTCAATTTTTTTTGCTAGTTGATGTCTGAAAACAGGAGACATCTGGTTTAATTGTTTAATAAGATCTTTTTCAATTTTAGTAAAATAAGCTTCATTATGGTCGGTTTCATTTTTTTGAGTTAAATGAAAAATATCAATGTAAATTTTAGCATTTTTTGCATCTGGGCTGACATCTGCCTCGGTGATTGTGATATAACAGTTTTTGGCGGTTGTGATATCGTTTCTTATAAAAATATCGGTCAATATTCTTTTGATATTCTCGCCTATTTGTAGCTGTCTTTGAGTTTTATTCATAATGAAATTGAAAATGATTTAAATGATTAAATTTAATGATATAATTTTTCATCTGTCAAGAATTTACCTTAATTATCCCGCATCAATAAAAATCGCCTTTTGATTGATTTTCTTGTTTTTTAAATTTTAAAATAACACTTGACATTTATAGCATTGTATTATTATAATAATGTCCTCAGGACATTATTATAATAATACAATGCAAAAAATCTTTTTAGAAGTTGATGTTAAGCTTTATTTTGTTTTTAACAAGAAATAAATTGATTAAACTAATAAATAAATATTATGACAAAATTAATTGATGTATTGAAAGAAGCAATCATTGACAATCAAAAGCCAATTATTTCAAAATTTGAAATCTTCTTTTTCGGGCTTCAAATTGTTGAAAACAAAAATTACAATAACCTAAAAATTAAAAAACAAAAATTTGATATTGAAAAAAATAATCGTCTAATCTTAGATTTAATAGATAAAAGATTTATCTCAAATGATATTGATTTTACATCGTATTACAAAATAACATCAGAAGCTGTTAAGGAATGTTCAGAAGTATGTTGTCTAATTGACCCTTTTTGCTATATATCTCATTTAAGTGCTATGCAAAAATACGGATTTACAAACAGAATTTCAGAATTTTCTATTCTAACTAGACCGAAAGAAGTATTATGGAAAAAAATGAAAGAAGAATTTAGAAATGATTATATAAATAAATTATCTCCAGATGGTCAAAATAAATATATTTTTCCTCAATTGAAAAGAGCTGTTTTTCCTAAAGAAGTAAGAAAAATGCAAATAAAAGTGGTGGAAAGTAAATTTATTCATCCTTCTATCCCAATAAGAGATTCTCATGCTAGAATTACAGATATAGGGCATACATTTTTAGATATGTTAATTAACCCTGAACTTTGTGGTGGCATGTCTCATATAATAGAGGTATGGAAGCAAAATGCTAAAAAAAATATTGATTCAATAATTAAGGCCGTTGATAATCATCCACAAGATATAGTAAAATGTAGAGCTGGTTATATTGTTGAAGATATTTTAAAAATAAAAGACAATAAAATAATCAATAAATGGCTAAGATTAGCCCAAAGGGGTGGTTCAAGGCTTCTTGATCCAAATTCAAATTATAGTTCTAAATTCTCAGAAAGGTGGAAAATCTCAATAAATATATGAAAATCAATATTAGTGACTGGGTTGCAAAATCAAAAACTAATTCGGGAAAATATATCATTAGACAAGGAATCGAAATTCTAATAAATGCAATTGCCGATACTAAGCTTTTAAAAGCTAATATGTATTTGAAGGGAGGTAATTTAATGGCGATTGCTCATCAAAGTCAAAGAACAACAGGAGATGTCGATTTTTCTTGGCTTGAGCCTTTTAATAAAGATAATCTTCTTCCTATTGATAAAATTATCAATGAATCTCTCAATGAATCTTTAAATGATGCTAGAAACAGGCTTGGATATCTTAATTTTAGATGCAAGGTTCAAACGATAA
>CAMDGT010000014.1 GCA_945898025.1 Rickettsia typhi
TCTTTGATATTATATTGTTGATATTTTGCAGAAATTTTGGCAATTAAATTTTCCGTTTTATTGGCGAGATCGTCAAGTCCAATTAGGTTTTTAAAATCAATATTTTCAGCACTGTCAATAATTGTAGAAATGAACCAGCTATCAATCTCAAGGATTTTTGATAATTCTTCCGCCAATTGATTATATATTTGAAAATGATGGGATTTTTTTCGCCTGTACCACCCTAATTTATGGTTTGGAACTATGATTGTATCGCTATTTTTTATTAATTCTGGCACTCCATCAGTAAGATCGTTGTTGAGAATTATAAGATCTGCCACAAAGCCTTCTAAGGTTTGAATTTGTTTATTTTTTAGGGCAAGATATTCAATTTTTATTTCTTTGCCTTCTGATATAATTACTGTTTTATAATTTTCATGATCTGGTGAATCGAGAGTGGTGGCAATTTTTGCTTTATTGCTATTGAAACTGAAAATATTTTGCAGTGTTAGTAGATTTTCTAAATAATTCAAATTTCTGCTATGATTTTCACCGATAATTATAATTCTTAAATCTTCAACTTTCTTGTCAGCAATTCTTGATTCTGTTTTGATTATGTTTTCTAGAAATGTCTTGGCTTCTAATTGACTTTTTTTTAATGACTCCCCTTTTATATTGTTAAATCCAGCAGGAAAGCAGTTACTATCAACTACTGCTATTTTATTGCCAGAATGGCGAATATCAAAGGAATTATATAATGTTTTGCCAGAAAATTGTTGATATTTTTTGATAAAAAATAGATTGATTTCATCTTTTTTTTGATTGATTTTTTCTTCTAGAATTTTGATTATTGCCATTAATTTAACTAGTGAAATTATTAGAGTAAGATTTTGGTTGAATTTTGACTTCCCTAGATTCAATTATTTTAAAATTTAGTGATTTTTTAGTTGCATAATCAATTGCCTGTTCTTTGCTTGAGAAGATTAATTTTAATTGATAGCTAGTATTTGAGCTTGAAACCCAGCCCATTAAAGGGTTTATAGTTCTGTGTTTAATTGATTCCGTTAGCGATAATAGCCATTTTTGGCAATTTCTTCTTCCAGATTGCATTGAGCTTTTTACGGGTTGATAAATTATAAATTGAGCCATATTAATTATTTTTTGGAATTGTTGGTTTTGGGGTATGTTTTTGTGTAAATCTAGTTGCTCCATCTTCGACTTCTTCTTGTCTTGATCTTGCTATTGCTATGCTATTCGCTTTCACATTTTTATTGATAACACTTCCAGCACCAATAATTGCATTATTACCGATGTTTACAGGAGCTACTAGACAGCTATTTGAACCAATAAATGCATTATTTTCAATGGTGGTAGAAAATTTTTCAAAGCCATTGTAGTTGCAAGTAATCGTTCCTGCTCCAATATTTACATTTTCGCCAATGTGGCTATCGCCGATATAACTCAAATGATTGATTTTGCTTAATTTTTGAATTTTACTGTTTTTGATTTCAACAAAATTACCAATCCTTGCCAATTCTGCGATTTCAGTTTGAGGTCTAATTCTAGCGAAGGGACCAATTACAGCATTAGATTTTATTTTGCAGCCTTCAAGATGGCTAAAAGATTTTATTTCAACTTCTTCTTCAATTTCAACATTATTACCAATTACTACATTTTGATGAATAATGCTACCTGCTCCTATCTTAGTATCGCAAGATAAATATATTGTGCTGGGGTCAAGCATTGTAACTCCTGACTCCATCAATTTTTTTCTTAGTTGATCCTGTTTTAGTTTTTCAATTTCGGCTAGTTCGTTTTTTGAATTAACTCCAAGCAATTCTAGGGGAGAAGTAATGATAAATGAACAATGAACATCAGATTTATTTGCTATAGCGACAATATCGGTAAGGTAAAATTCTTGGGAAGCATTCTGATTATTGATTTTGTTTAGCAATTCAAGAGGTTTATTATTTTTTATTCCTATAATTCCGCCATTACATAGTTTGATTGACTTTTCTTCGTCATTAGCATCTTTAAATTCAACTATTTTAAGTAATTTATTATTGGTGATAACTAGTCTACCGTAGGGGATCTGTTGATAATCTTTTTGTTGATTTTCAAAACCTAGTACCACCAGATTATTTTCATCTATTGCTTCAAGTTGATTGTTAATTTTCTCCATCGTTGATGATGTTAATAGAGGGGTGTCTCCATATAGAATAAGAATTTTTTTTGCGATATTAATTTTTGTTTGTTGTGAAAATTGTAAAGCCATTTTTACCGCATCGCCAGTGCCTTTTCTTTCAAGTTGTATAGCGAAATTTAATTTAATATCGGGGTTATTTTTAATAAACTTATTTTGATATTGCTGCATTTCTGCAGATATCACGATGACTATATTTTTGGGATTTATTTTTTTTGCTTCGTCAATAACAATTTGTAGCATTGATCTTCCTGCTACATGATGCATAACCTTGGGAAGGTTTGATTTCATTCTTGTGCCCTTGCCAGCAGCAATAATTATAATTGATATATCGTTTTTAGCTTCTATAGCATTGCTTTTATTGTGAGTATTTTTGATTATCGAAGTTTGAAGGCTCATATTGATTTAGTAAATTATGTAATTTCACTTAACGGGCAAGAATATTTCTAAATAAGATTACATTAGTCAGAATTTAAAAAAATTAAAGTGTGAGATAATAAATCTTGATAAATAGGTGTTTATTTAATCTTATTTAGCCATAGCAAATTAGATATTATATGATTTAGTCGAATAAGCTAATTGATATTTTTATTTACCAATTTGTTTTTTGAGATCCAAGGCATCATTGAACGAAGTTTTTCGCCAACCTCTTCAATTTGATGTTTTTTGCCTTTTGCTCTTAATTCATCAAAATTCTTTTTGCCAGATTTATTTTCAGCCATAAATTCTTTAACGAATTGTCCAGATTGAATTTCTTCAAGAATTTTTTTCATTTCAGCTTTGGTTCTCGAATCAACAATTCTGGTTCCGCGAGTTAGATCGCCATATTCTGCGGTATTAGAAATAGAGTATCTCATATTGGCGATTCCACCTTCATAAAGGAGATCGACTATTAATTTCATTTCATGCAGACATTCAAAATAGGCCATTTCAGGGGCGTATCCTGCTTCTACAAGGGTTTCAAACCCTGCTGTAATTAGAGCAGTAACTCCGCCACATAAAACAGCTTGTTCGCCAAATAGGTCAGTTTCGCATTCTTCTTTAAAGGTGGTTTCGATAATCCCAGATTTAGCTCCACCAATCGCAGAAGCATAAGATAATGCTATCGATAAAGCATCGCCAGTTTTATTTTGAGAGATTGCTACTAAACAAGGAACTCCGCCACCCTTGGTATATTCACCTCTTACAGTGTGTCCGGGGCCTTTTGGAGCAATCATGAAAACATCAAGGTCTGCTCTAGCTTTAATAAGTTCAAAATGAATATTTAGACCATGAGCAAATGCTAGAGAGGCGCCTTGTTTTAGGTTATTTTGTAAATCTTTTTCATAAATTTCAGCCTGTGATTCATCGGGAGTTAGAACCATCAAAACATCTGCCCATTTAGCAACATCAGAGTTAGAGCTGACTTCAAAGCCAGCATTTTGAGCTTTAGCAATTGATGAAGAGTCCTCTTTAAGAGCAATTTTTATTTGAGAAACTCCGCTGTCTCTTAAATTTTGAGCATGTGCATGTGCTTGACTACCGTAACCAACAATTCCAACTTTTTTGTTTTTAATTATATTGAGGTCAGTGTCTTTTTCGTAAAAAACTTTCATAGCTGTTTTATGATATTTATTGAATTAATTTGATAAATAAAATTGATAAATTTTATGAGAAATTAAGAATAAAAGATAATTTTAATCAAGCAAGTATTTTCTAGTGAAAATATATTTAATCAGCCTGTTGCCAACTTATTGATGGAAAAAGGGGGGGTAAAAATTTTTTAATTATTGATTTTTTAATAAATTAGCAAGATAACGAGCTATTAAATCTACTTCTAGATTGCATAAATCGCCAATTTTACAATATTTAAAATTAGTATTTTCAAAAGTGTGAGGCACGATGTTAATCATGAAGCTATTTTGCGATGCTTCGTTTATGGTTAAAGAGACTCCGTTAATGGTTGCTGAGCCTTTAGGAGCAATAAATTTTTTGTTTGATACTGTTAGTGAAAAATAAAATTGCCAAGAATCCTTAACTGCCAAAATATTGCATATTTCCACAGTTTCATCAATATGTCCTGAAACTAGATGTCCACCTAACTCGTCGCCAATTTTTAGTGAAAATTCGATATTAATAATTTCTCCAATTTTCCATTTGTGAATATTGGTTTTATTGATAGTTTCTTGCGATGCTTGAAAATCGAGTTCAAATTTTTGATCTTCAAGTTGATTCTTTTTAATTAGAGTTAAGCAAATACCGTTGCAAGCAATAGAACATCCAATTTCAAGGTTTCTCGCTTGTTTTTCATTGTGGTTTAAGGGTAGATTTAATGATATCGTTATTAAAGTATCTTGATTTGGAGTGTTAATAATTTGTTTAAGAACGCCAAGGTTAGTAACTATTCCTGTAAACATTTTATAAAAAAAGCCTTTGTCGATTAATTCTTAAGGCTTCTTTTTTAATTTTGTTGATTGCAGATTCTTCAATTTGGCGGATTCTTTCTCGGGATACTTGATAAAGTTTGCTTAATTCTTCTAGGGTTAATGGGGATTCAATTAAATGGCGGTTTTTGATGATTTTTTTTTCTCTTTCATTTAAAACTTCTAGAGATTTATTGAAAATAAACTCTTGGCGATGTTTTATTTGATTGTAGGATGCTATTTCTTCTTGATTTGGTTCTTGAGAGGCAATTATGTCTCCAGCTTCAAGATCTTCATCTTCGTTGATTTTTTGATTCAAAGAGTTGTCTGAATTATTAAGCCTAATGTCCATTTCAATAACTTCTTTTTCTGAAACATTGAGATTTTGAGAAATTATTTTTAGATTATTTGGCGATATTGCTTTATTTGAGGTTTCGCCAAGTTTCTTTTTTATTTTATTTAAATTAAAAAATAATTTTTTTTGAGCTGCTGTGGTGCCGATTTTTACTAGAGACCAAGATTTTAAAACAAACTCTTGAATTGAGGCTCTTACCCACCACATTGCATAAGTAGAAAAGCGACAGCCTTTGCTGGGTTCAAATTTTTTTAGTGCCTGCATTAGTCCCATATTGCCTTCCGAAACTAAATCAACCATTGATAATCCGTAGTTGCGAAACTTGCTAGCGATTTTTACGACCAACCTTAGGTGGCTTTGAATCAATGCCTTAGCAGATTCCTTGTCATTAAAATTTTTGAAACGATTAGAGTGTTCTATTTCTTCTTCTAGAGTTAGAATTGGAAATTTGTGGATTTTATTGAGATACTGCAAAAAGCTACGATTCTCTGATCTTATGTTGCCATAATAATCTTTGGTGGATAATGATTTTTCTGTAAGTTTATTATTTTTATCTTCGTTTTTAGATATTTCTATAGACATATTTAGTATTAAAATTTCTGTATTAAATAAGTTTTAAGAATTTGTGAAATTTAATATCTCTAATATATTAATTATGATATATTTTTCAAGGGAAAATTCTGAGGAAAATTCTGAAAAATAACAACTCCTAAATATTAAGAATTGTTATTTAACAAAATTCCACGAAGATTAATAAGTTTTTTGAGTGCTCTTTTTTGGATATTTTTTCTCAAAATTTTTGCGATTTGGTTTGCGGAAGCTTATTCTTCTTTCAAAGCTTGTAAATATAACCGCAACAAGTAATAGCAAAGCATTGATTAAGAAAAATCTAACCGCGAGGTCTTTTTCTCCGTTATTTATTAGATCTTTTATAAAATAGAGTAATAAAATATTGTAAATTAATGCACAAATCTGACCAAGTCGTACATTGAAATTATAGCTAGATAGTTGTTTATCTTGCCATTTTAAACGAGAATCTTGTTCTTTTTTTACCAATGAAGCAAAATTAATATTTTGCTCAATATTGTTGTCGAATCTTTCTGTTACTTGTTTTGCAGATATTGATTTATTGCCATTATAAAATTTGGGACGTTGTCTATTATTTTCTTGCATTTTCGATTATTTGTTGTTTTAAGTTTTTTTCAGTTTTTACAATATCAAAATATAGTTCAAGCCAATCTTTTTCAAGTGCTTCGCTTTCTTCGGTAAAAGGATATTGTTTTTTAGTTTTAATGGTAGCAAAAGAGGTGATTGAAACCATTCCGCTAAGTATTTTTTTTATAGTGTTACTCATATTTTAATTTTAATTTTTGCCAAAAAGCTCATAAAGTGCTATTGCTGTTGCAACTGAAGCATTTAAACTTTCTACTTTATCACTGATTTCGATTTTCGCAAGAATGTCGCAATTTTTTTTAACTAAACTACGGATTCCTGAACCTTCAGATCCAACAACAAGAGCTATATTTTTATAGCCTTTGAGGTTAGAAATTTGAGTTTTTGATGTTCCTTCGAGACCAATTGACCAGTATCCTAACTCTTTAAGTTTCTCCAATAAATTGCTAAAATTAACTACCTCAAATAATTCAGCATTTTCAATTGTTCCTGCTGATGATTTTATCATTGTGGCATTTTCTTTAGGACTATTATGTTTTGAAAAAACTATTTTAGTTATTCCAAAGCTTATAGCACTACGAATTATTGCTCCAATATTTTGAGGATCAGATAACTGATCAAGTAATAATAAATTTGGCAATTCTTGCTCCGCCTCAGAAATTTTATAAAGTTCAGTTAATAAATTGAACTGATCATTAATCGGCAAGCAAGAGCAGTTGGCAATTAACCCTTGATGTAAATTATTTTTACCAACTAAATTATCGATTTTGTTAATATCGCTAATTTCTAGATTTGAAACTAATTTATGATAAAATTTACTATCAAGAGAATTTTTTATTTTATCAATAAATTTTTCTAAATCAATAGCTGAATTTTTGCTAACGATAATTTTATGAATTTCTCTTTTTTGGCTCTGAATAGCTGAGAAAACTGGATGCTTTCCGTATAGCCAAAGTTCATTGGGAGAATTATTGTTCGATTTTATTTTGATTTGTTTTCTTTTCATTGTTTTTTTCTGGTAATTTTTCGTCTTTTTCTAATTTTTTATCTTCATCGTCTTTTTGCTTTTCAGTTTTTTTTATTGACTTTTTTGCTTGGTTGTTTTCTGAATTTTCAGCCTCTTCTTTTGTTTTAATGGGGTATTCTAGTTTAGGCTCTGCTTCTTCGGGCTTTTTTTCATTTAGTGATTTGTTTTTTTCTGTTTTTATAATCTCCTTTTTATTGGTTTTTTCATTGTCAATAGCTTGATTTTCAATAGCTTGATTTTCAATTATTAGATCTTTTGATTTATCTAAAATTTCTGTTTTTATTTTTTCTTGTTTTATAATCTCATTTGTTTGTCGAAAATTTATAAAAAGTGTAGTGTTTGTGTTTTTAAGGATTTGGCGATTTATTTTTGCTATTGCTTCTGTTGCCAGTTCAATCTTTATTTTTTCTTTTATTTGCTCAATGTGGGGTATTTTTACAGAGCGGGAATCAAGTAATTTTATAATGTGCCAACCAGCACTAGTGAAAATTGGTTCAGAAATTTGATTTGGCTTCATGGTTATTAAGATTTTTAAAATTTCAATTTCAATTCGATCTTCGATTGCATAGCCGTCATTTTCATTGTAAAATAATTTTGTTATTTCTGTATTTTCATGAGTTTTCGTTTTGTTTGTGGAGTCATTTTGTTTTTCTGGTTTTTTTGAACTGTAATGCTGAAGTATTTCTGTGTTTAAATTTTCATTAAGAATTTTTTCGTTAATTTTTTTGTAAACTTCTTCAGCTTGTTCTTTTGTTTCAAATATTGCTTCTATAATTTTATATTCTTTTTTCCCTTCAAATTCGCGACTTAAATCAAGATATTTTTGATTTGTTTTTTGTTCGTTTGCTTCCTTTTTTATGGTGTTCTTAATGAATGCATCTTTGATTATTCTATTGGTTTCTTTTTCAATTTCAAGTTTTACCTCTTTGTTTTTTGCAATATTTGATTTTTTTGCTTCTTTGATAAATTCATTCTCAAGATAAATTTCTTTAATCAAAGATTCAACGAGTTCTTTTGGCAGTTTATCAACATTAATTTGTTCATAATTTTGATTATTTTTAAAATTAATAAATTCTTTTCCTAGGGACTTAGTGATTTTATTTTGTAGATCTGATTTCAATATTTTGTAACCATTAACTTCGGCAATTATTTCTGATTGAGGGATTTCATTAACAAAATACGACGAGATTGCAATTGAAAATATTGAAAAAATTGTAATAATGATGATTGTTCTTCTGGCCTTTCTTCTTTTGGAGTAATTTCTCATTTGAAATTGAGCTTTTAATAATTTGATGATTTATCTAAAATTGTGAAATTTTTTAGCAACTTAAAATTTGAAAATAAAACTGTTTCAATTGTAAATTTGCTTTCTAAAATGTTTTATTTTGCAAATTCAGGTTTTATGTAATTTTATTTTGTTAAATTCTGTAAAAGTAAGCATTTAAAAAACGCCATTATTTCTATAAATATTTTTTATAAATACAAGTTTTTAATTAAAAAATGATAAAAGTTGCTTTATTTGAGCCAGATATCGCTGGCAATGTTGGAACAATTATTCGCACTTGTGTGGGTTTTGATGTTGAGTTGCATGTTATAGAGCCTTGCGGATTTCCTTTTGATATTCAGAGAATTAAAAAATCGGCCTTAGACTATATTTTTAAAGTTAAAATTATTCGTCATCAAAATTTTGAGAGTTTTTATAATCTTGAGCTTTTAAACAAAGACTCAAGGCTTGTTTTGGCTTCAACTAAAGCAAGTATTAATTATTTGGATTTTAAATTTAATGAAAATGATATATTGATGTTTGGTAGCGAAAGTTCTGGTGTTCCGCAGGAGGTTTTTAATAAATCTCATGAAAGAGTTTTTATCGCTATGAAAAATGACCTTAGATGCTTTAATGTCGCTATTTCTTGTGGAATAATTTTAGCGAAAGCGATTTCTGAAATTTAACTTAAAATTAATTAGATAAATATCTTGATTTTTTAAAAAAAATTTACTATTAATAATAATCTACTAATTGGTTTTATTAAATAAAATTTTGAGTATACAAATAATTTATTAAATATTAATTTATAAATATAATAAAAAACGGAGCGAAATCAATGGGTAAAATTGCTAATTATTCAGTAATTGATCATCAGTTTGATGTCTTGGTAATTGGTGCTGGCGGAGCAGGTTTAAGAGCAACTCTTGGCATGTCTTCTAAGGGGCTTTCAACCGCTTGTATTACAAAAGTTTTCCCTACCCGCTCTCATACCGTTGCGGCTCAAGGTGGTATTTCTGCTGCTCTTGGCAATATGGGAGAAGACGATTGGAGATGGCATGCTTTCGATACCATTAAAGGCTCCGATTGGCTAGGTGATCAAGATGCAATTGAGTATATGTGTAGTGAAGCCCCAGATGCAATAATTGAATTAGAGCATTATGGAGTGCCATTTTCACGAACTAAAGAAGGTAAAATTTATCAAAGACCTTTTGGTGGAATGACAACAAATTACGGTGAGGGCGCCGCCGCCCAAAGAACTTGTGCTGCCGCAGATAGAACTGGTCATGCTATTCTACACACTCTTTATCAGCAATCTTTAAAACATAATGCGAAATTCTTCATTGAATATTTTACTCTCGATTTAATCATGGAAAATGGAATTTGTCGCGGAGTTACTGCAATATCAATGGTTGATGGTGAAATGCATCGCTTCAAAGCTAATTTAGTTGTTATTGCTACTGGTGGCTACGGAAGAGCTTATTTTTCTGCTACTTCTGCTCATACCTGTACCGGAGACGGCAATGCAATGATATTAAGAGCTGGTCTACCGTTGCAAGACATGGAATTTGTGCAATTTCATCCAACTGGAGTTTACGGTGCTGGTTGTCTAATAACTGAAGGAGCAAGAGGAGAGGGTGGTTATCTAGTAAATTCTGAAGGCGAGAGATTCATGGAAAGATATGCTCCAAATGCTAAAGATCTCGCTAGTAGAGATGTTGTTTCCCGAGCTATGACAATGGAAATTATCGCAGGAAGAGGTGTTGGACCCAATAAAGACCACATTTATTTGCATCTTAATCATTTAGAGCCAAAAGTTCTTCACGAAAGATTGCCGGGTATTTCCGAAACTGCAAAAATTTTTGCTGGAATCGATGTTACTAAACAACCCATTCCCGTTTTGCCAACCGTTCACTACAATATGGGCGGTATTCCAACTAATTTTAAAGGCGAAGTTTTAAATGTTAAAAACGGCAAGACAGAAGTAGTTGCTGGGTTAATGGCTATTGGCGAGGCCGCTTGTGTTTCTGTTCATGGTGCTAACCGCTTAGGCTCGAACTCTTTGCTTGATTTAGTTGTTTTTGGTAGGGCTGCCGCAATTCGTGCTAGTGAAATTATTAAACCAAATTCTACTCATGCAGAATTTGCTAATGATGCTGGAGAAGAATCAATCGCAAGATTCGACAAAATAAGAAATAGCAATGGCTCTAGCTCTGTTGCTTCTGTCCGTTTTAAAATGCAAAAAACTATGCAAGAAAAAGCTGCGGTATTTAGAACTGAAGCAACTCTTGCTGAAGGTGTGAATCAAATTTATGATATCTTTAATCAATTTTCTGATATAAAAATTAAAGATCGTGGTCTAATTTGGAATAGCGATTTAATTGAAGCCTTAGAGCTTGATAATCTTCGCTCTCAAGCATTGGTAACTATAAAATCTGCTCATAATCGTAAAGAAAGTCGCGGTGCTCATGCTCGAGAAGATTACAAAGATAGAGATGATGAAAATTGGTTAAAACACAGCATTATGTGGTGCAATGAAAATGGCGACACAAAAATCGATTATCGCGATGTTGTTTTAAAGCCAATGACTAACAATATTCAATCTTTTCCACCAAAAAAAAGAGTTTATTAAGAATTTATGTATCGTAAAATAATAAAAGCAATGTTAGTTAAAAATTAATTAACATTATCAATAAATCTAAACAAATTAATTATGGCAGAGTTTAAGCTTCCTAAAAATTCGCAAATTGACAAAAATGCAGGCAATTTTTATAAGGCTCCAGATGGTGCAAAAAATACCCGTATCTTTGAAATTTACCGCTACGACCCCGAAGATGTAGAAAAAAAGAACCCTCATATCGATAAATTTGAAATTGATCTTGATAATTGCGGTCCGATGATTCTTGATGCTTTAATTAAAATCAAGGGAGAGCTAGACAGCTCTCTTACTTTCCGCAGATCTTGCCGAGAAGGAATTTGCGGTTCATGTTCAATGAATATTGACGGCACTAATGGTTTAGCTTGCACTAGGGCAATTGGCGATTGCAGTAAATCTGCGGTTAAAATTTATCCTTTACCGCATATGCCTGTAATTAAAGATTTAGTTCCTGACTTAACTAATTTTTACGAGCAATATAAATCAATTGAGCCGTGGTTGAAGGCCGATAAGCCAGAAGCTAACGATAAAGAAAGGTTGCAATCTCCCGAGGAAAGAAAAAAACTAGATGGTCTTTATGAATGTATTCTTTGTGCTTGTTGTTCAACTTCTTGCCCTAGCTATTGGTGGAACGGCGATAAGTATCTTGGCCCTGCAACCTTATTGCAAGCCCAAAGATGGATAGTAGACTCCAGAGACGAAGCAACCGACGAAAGGCTTGATGCTCTTGAAGATTCCTTTAAATTATATCGTTGCCACACCATCATGAATTGTGCTAGTGCTTGCCCGAAAGGCTTAAACCCCGCTAAAGCAATTGGCGAAATTAAACAGGCTATTGCCAGCAAAAAAGCTTAAATCAATCATTAGCTTACTTGAATAGAGGGGTAAAATACTTATTCTTGCCTTAGAATATAGTTTTAACCGATCTTCCTGAGGGTAAGATTTGCTAAAAAATGTAAGCAATTAATTATTCCAAATTTATATGACCACAAAAAGTTTATTATTTTTAATCAAAGAAGATGTAACTGCTTGGAGGAAGGAAAATTATAAATCAGAATTTTCAACGGTAAAAGAAATTTTAAATTTTCAAAAAATTGAATCTCATAATGACTCAATTGAAAGGCAATATAAATATCTAAGAAAAGCTCAATTTGAGGCGATTGAAACCTATTTATATCTTCGTTTTGTTAAAAAAACCCCTAAAATAATCGATCTCTACAAGCAGTATTATCCAATTTCGCGAGATTTTACTAAGGCTCTTAATATTGATCATATTCCCGAATATTCCTTTAAATATATTAAAAATATTGATGATGTTTTGGCAGATTTCCAAGATGAAAATATACTAAAAGCAAATAAATACCACTCTTTAGTCGAAACCATCAACCTTGATTATCCTAGCTATATTCTTGCCTTAGCAATGGGTAGTGGCAAAACTAATATAATCTCGGCAATTATTGCCATTGAATTTGCTATTGCCATTGAAAATGAAAAAAATACAGAATTTAATTTTATGCAAAATGCTTTGGTATTTGCACCAGGGCTTATTATTTTAAAAAACTCGCTGAAGAAAATTTCTACTTTGCCTTTTGAAAAAATATTGCCATCTGAACTTTCCAAGAAATTTCTTGCAAATGTAAAATATATTCAAGCAGGAAATAATAAAACTTTATCATTGATAAGAGGCAGTAAGTGGAATATTGTTGTTTTAAATAGTGAAAAAATTATACTTAGAGAAGTAAAAGCAAAAACTGATAATCAACAAAAATCATTTGAAGAAAGAAAATTGCAAGCAAATTTAAGAATTGAAGCAATTAAATCTTTGCCAAATCTTGCAATTTTTAGCGATGAAGCTCATCACACCTACGGCAATAAAATTGGAGATGATTTAAAAAAAGTAAGAGAAACCATTAATCACATTCATGAAAATAAAGAGCTTGTTTGTGTTGTAAATACAACAGGAACTCCATATTCGGATAAAAAAATGTTAAAAGATGTTATTTTTTGGTATGGTCTTGAAGATGGAATAAAAGACGGTATTTTAAAAAGCCTGCACCA
>CAMDGT010000015.1 GCA_945898025.1 Rickettsia typhi
GAGAATTATGTTGATTTAATAGATAAAGAAAAGCTTTACAGTCTTGGCCTTATAAAAAATGCAAATACAAAAGTAAAATTAATAGGCGGTTCTGGAGCTTTCAATCCTTCTTTTAAGGTTAAAGTTGATTTATACTCGCAATCCGCAAAGAGCTTTTCGCAAGAATCTTAATCTAAGTTAACTGAAAAAGTGATAGAAAAAAAATCTGAACTATTAAATAGAGTTATATTCACTATATTAATGATACTGATATACAGATTTGGAACTTTTATACCAGTACCAGGAATAAATTCTGATGTGGTTAAAAAAATGTTTCAAACAGATTTAGCTAGTATTTTCGGTATGGTTAATCTTTTTTCTGGAGGTGCATTGCAGAGAATGAGTATATTTGCATTAAATATAATGCCTTATATAACTGCCTCAATTGTTATGCAGCTTTTAACCTCTATGAATAAGAGTTTAGAGTCTTTAAAAAAAGAGGGGAGTCAAGGTAGATCGAGAATAAATCAATATACAAAGTATCTGACTATAATTCTTGCTATTTTTCAATCTTTTGGTGTCTACTATGCATTATCAAACTCTGACAATAGTGCTTTTGTCTCAGATTCTAAAATTTACCTACTGACTACTGTTGTTAGTCTGGTTGGGGGCACTGTAATGTTGATGTGGTTTGGAGATAGAATAACTAGCGCTGGAATTGGCAACGGAATATCTGTTATCATATTTGTTGGTATAGCCTCTTCCTTACCGTCAAGCTTTATTCAAATATTTGATTTATCTAGAACTGGCGGATATAGTTTTTTATCTATACTAATGGTTTTTGCTATGTTTGTGGGTATTTTATTATTGATTTGCTTCATAGAGAATAGTTATAAGAAAATAAAGATTCAGTATCCTTCAAGTGCAACAATGCGCTCTATGAAAATGCAGGATTCGTCTTTTTTGCCGCTTAAGATAAATATGTCTGGTGTTATACCGCCAATATTTGCAAGTTCATTTTTGATGATTCCATCTGCACTTTCGCAGTTATTCGATTCTGAATCTGGGGGGGCTATAAGTACTTTATTTGCAAGGGGTAATTTTGCCTATATGCTTATATTTGGCATTTTAATTATGTTTTTTTGTTACTTTTATTCTTCTATAATATTTAATACCGAAGAAGTTGCTGAAAATTTAAAGAAAAGCAATTGTTTTATAGTGGGTATAAGGCCAGGCTCAAATACAGCAAGTTATCTCGATAAAATCGTTGTAAGGTTAACTTTTTTAGGCAGTATATACTTAGTCATTATATGCGTTGTTCCAGAAATCATAGTCACTCAATATTCCGTTCCATTGACAATTGGTGGCACTGGTATATTGATTATGGTGAATGTAGTTCTTGATGTAATGAATCAATTTAGATCTTACTTGTATTCTGATAAATATAGCTCAGTTAAAAAAGGCAGAAGAGTGAGGCTTAGAGTAAGATGAATTTAATTTTTCTTGGTCCTCCCGGTTCTGGAAAGGGAACTCAAGCGCTAAAAATAGCGAATTTATTCCAGCTGATGAATATTTCGACTGGAGATCTGTTGAGAGAAGAGATATTTTTAAAAACAGAATTCGGAGTTTTGTTTTCATCCTTTATGGAGAAGGGGCTTCTAGTTCCAGATGAATTGGTTATTAGACTTATTGAAAATAGGATTTCAAAAAATGATCGATCTAGTAGTTTTTTGCTAGATGGTTTTCCAAGAAATATCGAGCAAGCAATTATTCTTAATAATGTCCTGTCTAAGATCGCTAAAAAAATAGATATAGTATTCAATTTTGAGATAGATGAAGGATTCTTGCTGGAAAGAATAAAAGGTCGTTTTTCTTGTAAAAAATGCAATATGACCTACAATAAACTTCTCAACGATACAAAGGTGGACGGAGTTTGTGATATTTGTGGTTCAATTTATTTTGAAAGTAGAATTGATGATAATGAGCAAGTTTTAAAAAATAGGCTTGATGTTTATCGTAAATCTAATTTAAAAATAATTGAATTTTATCAAAAAAATAACTTGATTATTTCAATAGATGCTTTAAAAAGCATCTCTTTAGTTTTTGACGACTTGAATAATCATATTATCGATTATAAAAATAAAAATGTTAATGGTTAAATTAACATTAATTATACAACTTAAAAAAGGAGACAAACTTGGCTAGGATTGCTGGTGTAAACATTCCAAAGGAAAAAAGGCTCGTTATAGCTTTAACATATATTTACGGTATAGGACCGACTACTGCTAACAAGATCTGCAAAAAAGTTGGTGTTGACTTAAAAACAAGAACTCATCAAGTTTCAGAAGAGGTTCTTGCTAAACTTAGAAGCTACATAGAGAAAGAAAAAATGACTCTTGAAGGCGATTTAAGGAGGAAGGTATCTGCTGATATTAAAAGACTCGTTGACCTTGGTTGTTATAGAGGTATAAGGCATGTTAAAAAGCTTCCTGTTAGAGGTCAAAGAACGCACACCAATGCAAAAACTCGTAAAGGTCGTGGTGTAGCAATTGCAAACAAGAAAAAAGCTGTAAAATAAATATTTTAAAATATGACAAAAAATAATACAAAAAAGCCAGTAATTAGCAAAAAAAAGAAAAATGTAGTTAATGGATTGATAACCGTTTATGCAAGTTTCAATAATACCATAGTATCAGTATCTGATCTGCAGGGAAATGTTATATGTTGGTCATCTACTGGAAAGCATGGTTTTAAGGGCTCTAGAAAGGCAACACCTTATGCTGCTCAGATTGCTACTCAGAATGCCGTTGAGACAGCTAAAGAGCATGGATTGCAAAATGCAAGCGTAAAGATTTTTGGTCCTGGAGTTGGAAGAGAGGCTTCTTTGAGAGCTATTCAAGCAACTGGCATAAATGTATCTTTAATAACGGATGCAACTTATCATCCACACAATGGGTGCAGACCAGCAAAAAGAAGAAGAGTTTAATCTCTATTCAAATTTTGAAAAACAACATTTAACTAAACTTAAAAAATCATATGGGAATTTTAAAGGAAAGCTGGGGGATATTAACAAAGCCATCTTTGGTCGCACTAAAAGAAGGTTACAACGATTTTAATAACTCAGTCATTGTGCTCGAGCCTTTTGAAAGGGGCTTTGGGAATACTTTAGGCAATTCTTTGCGAAGAGTATTGCTTTCTTGTATCGCTGGTTTTGCAGTTACTTCTGTAAAAATTGATGGAGTATTGCATGAATATACTTCAATTGATGGTGTAGAGGAAGATGTTATTGATATTATCATGAATATTAAATCTTTGGCTATTGCAAAAGATAGTTCCGAGTCTTGTGTAATAAGATTGACATCTGATAGACCTGGTCCTGTTTATGCTGGCTCAATAGATTTACCTGCTGGCGTTGACATTATAAATAAGGATCTTCTGATATGTACTTTGAATGAAGGGGTGAAAATCGATATACAAATGAATGTTGAATGTGGAAAAGGTTATGTTGTTGCTGATTCATCTAAAAAAGATAAAACCGTTGGTTTGATAGCGGTTGATTCAATATTTAGTCCTGTTAAAAGAGTTGCTTATAAAGTTGAGAATGCAAGGGTTGGTCAAGTTACCGATTACGACAAGTTGATATTTGAAATAGAGACAAACGGTTCAATTACTCCAGTCGATGCTTTGGCTACAGCTGCAAAAATATTACAAGAACAACTCTCTGTTTTTATAAACTTTGATGTTGGTGCTATGGATAATGAGGTTAAGAAGGATATTGATATTGAGCCTGACTTTAATCGCAACCTGTTAAAAACAATCGAAGAGCTTGAATTATCTGTTCGTTCTTATAATTGCTTAAAAAATGAGAATATAACATATGTTGGCGATCTAGTTATTAGAACCGAAGCAGAAATGCTTAAAACTGCTAACTTTGGCAGAAAGTCTCTTAATGAACTTAAAGAAAATTTAAAATCAATGAGCTTGTCTTTTGGCGTGAAGTTAGTCAACTGGCCGCCAAAAAATCTTGATGAGTTGCTTAAGATCAAGAATAAAGAATTTTAATAAAATTTAAATCAATTATCTATGAAACATCGAATTAAAGGAAGAAAATTAAGTAGGACCAGTTCACATCGTAAGGCCCTATTAAGAAATTTAACTATTTCCTTAGTTAAATATGAGTTAATAAAAACAACCCTACCAAAGGCTAAAGAGCTTCGCCCGTTTATTGAAAAAATTGTAACCATGACTAAAGTCGATAGTCTTGCAAACAGAAGACTTGTTTTGTCAATTCTTGCAAATGAGGAAGCTGTTGACAAGCTTTTTGCTAAAATAGGCAAAAGAGTTTCTGCTAGAAATGGTGGCTATACAAGAATATTAAAATATGGCTTTAGAACTGGAGATAAGGCTCCGATGGCAATAATCGAGTTTGTTGATAAATCAAGTGAATCTGATTTTAGTAAAGAGCAAGAAAAACAAAAATTAACCAGTAATTAAAATGTCAAACATAATCGATAGCTTTAATAAGCAAGAATTAGAAAAGTTAAAATTATTAAAAACTAGCCCTATAAAACCTTTTAATGTTGGCGATAATGTCAGTGTTAAGTATAAAATTACCGAAGGAACCAGTACAAGAATACAGGCATTTAATGGTGTTGTTATTGCTAAATCAAAGTCTTTTGAGAATTACTCTGCAACTTTTACAGTTCGTAAAATTAGTAGTGGCATTGGAGTGGAAAGAAAATTCATGCTTCACTCTCCTCTTGTCTCTGAAGTCGAGATATTGAAAAAAGGAGTTATTCGTAGAGCTAAATTATATTATCTAAGAAAATTGACTGGTAAAGCATCTAGAATAAAAGAAAAACTTGATTTTTAGCATTTATAAAATTATCTAAAAAATGACTCTTGGTTTTTTAAAGAAAAAACACAAAAAAGGCATAATATTTTTAATTATGTCTTTTTTGCTTTTTTGTTGTTCTGTTGAAAATAATTATTCTAGTTATGTAAGGGTTGAAAAAATTGGAAGCAAGAAATTTTTTACCTTTTTTGTTGATGATGAATTCATTGTAAAAAATTATAAGTCCCCTCCTTGGAAGAAGTTTCCCAAAATTTCTGTTGCTGAATATGGGTTGCTTTTGAAGTTAATTAAAGAAGATAGCAAGTGCGGATTTGAAAAGTTTGACATAGTTATACATTCCCGTCAAGATAAGGTTTACGACATAACTTTTACTCATTTGGTTTCTCAGAATTATAGAGCTCGCCCTATTTCTCCTGTTATTTATAATGGCGAATGTTTGCCTTTTAAAAATAACAAAAACTTTGTTCGTCACTCTGACGGAAATATATTCAAAGAAAAGTAATATTTTCTTTCTTTAAAATCTTAGCTGAAAAATTAGTTTATATGAAAAATGCTCCTTTATTAGCGATTAGGAATGCTACTATATCTTTTGCTAAAAAAACTTTGTTTGAAAATCTTGATTTACCCTTATTTCAAAAAGATAAAATATGTTTGATTGGCAAAAACGGCGTTGGCAAAACCAGTTTAATTAACTTTATTGCTGGTAAAATAGATGTTGATTATGGGGAGAGGTGGGTTATGCCAAATGTTAAAATTGGCTATTTACAACAAGATGAAAAAATTCCTGACGGTTTAAAGGTTTTTGATTTTATAATTAATTCAATTCAATATAGCTCTTTAGCTAAAGAATTTACGGAGCATAAAAGTTATTTAATTTTATCAATTTGTGATAAATTAGAAATTGATCCAGAAACTTCTACTGAAAAGCTTTCTGGGGGTCAGAAAAGAAGAGTTAATCTTGCTAAGGCGCTCATTCTTGAGCCAGAAATTTTATTGTTAGATGAGCCAACAAACCATCTTGATTTGAAGTTAATTAATTGGCTTGAGGGTTATCTTTTAAATTATAAAGGAGCATTGATAGTTATAAGTCATGATCGTAAATTTCTAGAGCAGATATCAAACAAGGTTTTTTGGTTAAGATCGGGAAGTATTAAAATTAACAATTTGGGTTATAAAAATTTTGATGAATGGTCGCGATTAATTATTGACCAAGAAGAAAGAGAGTTTCACAACCTTAATAAAAAAGTGGAGCTTGAAAGTGGGTGGTTGCAAACTGGAGTTACAGGAAGAAGAAAAAGAAACATTGGTAGGCTTCATTATTTGCAAGAGCTTAGGGGCAAATTGGAGTTGCAAAAAAACATATTAAGAAGTAACGCTGATTCTATTAAAATACATAATTTTAAAATTGAAGAAGACTCTCCGCAGGTTATAGTTTCTTTAAATAATATTTCCAAGAATTGGTCTCTTGAAAATACTGAATCTTTGAATGGTTTTGTTGAAAAAACAAAGAAAATTATTAATAATTTTTCTTTAAAAATTTTAAGGGGTGAAAAAATAGGGATAATCGGGCCAAATGGAGCTGGAAAATCAACTTTTTTAAAAATGCTAATTGGTGAAATAGAGCCAGATTCTGGAACTGTAAAAAGAGCGGTAGATTTAAGTTTTTCTTATTTTGACCAAATGCGAGCTAAAATTGCGAGAGGTTCGACAATTCAAAATATATTGTGCGAATCGGGTGGCGATCATGTATTGCTTGCAAATGGCAAAACTAAGCATATTTGCGGTTATATGAAGGATTTTTTATTCGATCCTAAAGACATAGACACAAGAGTTGACACTCTTTCGGGAGGTCAGCAAAATAGGTTGTTACTGGCGAAAATTCTTGCTAATCCAGGTAACTTTTTAATTTTAGATGAGCCTACAAATGACCTTGATATGGATAGTTTAGATCTTCTGCAAGAGTACTTAGTTGCTTATCAGGGAACCATGATTATTGTAAGTCACGACCGTGATTTTTTAGATAATGTTGTAACTAGTATTATTGCCTTTGAAGGAGAGGGTGAGGTTTTTCAAAATCTTGGCGGTTATAGTGATTATAGCGATTATATGCAAAAATATCGAAAGTCTGAATTTGTAAATCGAGCAAACAAGAGTTCTTCTTCAATTAATAAGAGCGATGAGAAGTCCAATTTTATTGTAAAAACAGACCTCACTAATAAGCAACTTTTTGAATTAAATAAAATAATTATTAAAATTGATAAATTGGAGCAAGAAATTACGTCTTTAACCGATAAGTTAATTGAAAATACAGATGTAAAGCAAATTCAGGACATTTCTAACAAGATAGCAAAATTGCAGTCAGAGCTTGATATTGCAGAATGTAGATGGATGGAGTTAGAAAGTTTAAAATAAGGGTATTTGGCATTAAATCTTGCCCCATTTTTCTAAAAAAAATAAAATCAAGCTAGACTTTAAACTAACCGCTATATAAAATATATTGATTATTTTCCTAAAATCACAAATATTTTTAATTTATAATGTCTAAAAAATTGCACGAAGACAAGCAAAATCAGAGTTCTCAACAAAATTTAAATGAATATTCTTTGCAGTCAAGTTTAGTAAAGTCTGGAGAAGATAATGTTATGACCATTAATTTTGGTCCACAACATCCTGCTGCTCATGGTGTTTTGAGGCTTATCCTTGAAATGGATGGCGAGGTTATTAAAAGAGCGGATCCTCATATTGGTTTATTGCATCGCGGTACCGAAAAATTAATCGAATATAAAACTTATTTACAGGCGGTTCCTTATTTTGATAGGCTTGATTATGTTTCTCCAATGTGTCAAGAGCATGGTTTTGCTCTAGCGGTAGAAAGCCTACTCGGCTGTAAGATACCATTAAGAGCTCAATATATTAGAGTTCTATTTTCTGAAATTACAAGAATTCTTAATCATGTTATGGCAATTACAACTCAGGCGCTTGATGTTGGAGCAATGACTCCTTTGCTATGGCTGTTTGAAGAAAGAGAAAAAATGATGGGTTTTTACGAAAAGGTTAGTGGCTCAAGAATGCATGCCGCCTATATTAGGCCGGGAGGCGTTCATCAAGATTTACCAAATGGATTAGCTGAGGAGATAGCTGAATTTATCCTGCATTTTCCAAAAAAACTTGATGATGTTGATAATTTATTGACTGATAATCGTATTTTTAAGCAAAGAATGGTTGATATTGGAGTTGTCACTGCAGATGAGGCTCTTGCTTGGGGCTTTTCTGGGCCAATGATTCGCGGATCGGGCATTGCATGGGATCTCAGAAAAAGTCAACCGTACGAAATATATGGAAAGCTTGATTTTGATGTACCTATAGGTAAAAATGGCGATTCATATGATCGCTATTTAATTAGAGTTGCCGAAATGAGAGAATCAGTAAAATTAATTAAACAATGTTTAGAAAAAATGCCTAAAGGCGAGATTGTCGTTGATGATCCAAGAATAGCTCCTCCAAAAAGAACAAAAATGAAGAGCGAAATGGAGGCGATGATAAATCACTTTAAGCTTTATACTGAAGGTTATAGAGTTCCTGCTGGAGAGGTTTATAAAGCGGTTGAAGCGCCTAAGGGTGAGTTTGGAGTTTATTTGATTTCTGATGGTTCTAATAAGCCTTATCGTTGTCGAGTCAGGGCTCCAGGGTTCGCTCATTTGCAAGCTCTAGATTTTATGGTAAGGGGGCATATGCTTGCTGATGTTGTGACTATTATCTCAACTCAAGATATTGTTTTTGGAGAAGTTGATCGTTAGAGCTGTTGTTAATCTAAAATTTAAATTATTTAAAACACCTTTATGACAAATTTAGAATTGGCGAATTTTTCTGTTAAAGAAGAATTTAGTAAGGGTCGTTTATATAACGAAAATTATCAAGATAATAAATATCGCTCAATATTTGGTAGAGATAGAGATCGCATCATTAACTCTTCTGCTTTTAGAAGATTGCAATATAAGACTCAGGTTTTTGTTAATCACGAAGGCGATCATTACCGAACCCGCCTTACTCATTCTTTAGAGGTGGCTCAAATTGCTAGATGGATAGCTGGAGGCCTTTCTATCAATAAAGATTTAGCTGAAATAGTGTCTCTTGTTCACGATATAGGTCATCCGGCTTTTGGTCATGCAGGAGAAGAAGCTTTAAATCAAAAAATGATGCTGATTATAGATGAAAATAATCAAAAATTAAATTTCTCTCATAATGCCCATACTTTAAAGCTAATTACGAAAATTGAAACAAGATTTGTTGATTTTGAAGGACTTAATCTTTCTTGGGAAATATTGGAAGCCGTCGTTAAGCATAATGGTGCTTTTATTAAAACAGCTGAAGAATATATAGTAAAATATAACGATATTCACGATCTTGAATTGCTTTTATCGCCCAGTCTTGAAGGTCAAGTTTCTGCGATAGCTGACGATATAGCTTATAATAATCATGATTTAGAAGATGGTTTAAGGGCTGGTCTTTTTGATATTGAAGATTTATTCGAACTGCCTTTAGTTGGGAAGATTTATAGCGATATTTTAAAAAAATATCCTAAAATTAAGAGGGAATTATTAGTTGGCGAGGCTAAGAAAATTATTACTTTGGCGATGGTTGTTAATTTAATTGAATCCAGCAAAAAAAATATCAAGGATAATAAAATAAAGACTCTTGAAGAGGTTAGATTATTTAAAGATTTTTTAATTAATTTTGATAGCGAATTTCAAGAAATTCAAAGGCGGATTAAAAGTTTTTTGATGACAAAAATGTATCGACATCCGATTGTAAATCAAATGACTAAAAGTGCTAAAAATATAATTTCAACAATTTTTGATTTTTATTTTACGAGTCCGCAATTTTTACCACCAGATCTTTTTATTAACAATATTACTGGCGAAGAAAATATTGATATTAAAAATATAAATTTAGTTAAAAAAGCAGAAATAGTTAGCGATTACATTGCTGGAATGACTGATCGTTTTGCGATTAACGAATATAAAAGAATTACAGATAGTTAAATGGCAGATTTTTTAATAAATCCATTTTTAGCATTAATTTTAATTGCTGTAATTTGCGGAATGCTGGGTAGTTTTGTGCTTTGGAAAAACCTTTCTTATTTTGGCGACGCAATTTCACATTCAATGCTTCTTGCAATTGCCATAGCATTAGTTATAAAAATGAATTTATGGTTAGCGATGCTTGTAATTGCTGGCTGTATGATTATAGTAATAAGATATTTTATTGATAATAAATATTTAAAAAATGATACCATTTTGGCAATTACAACCTACTGTTTTGTTGCCTTGGCATTGCTGGTTGCAGATTTAAATGGCGGAATAAAATTTAATAACTATATTTTTGGCGAGGTCTTAACTGCCAATAAAAGCGATGTAATTGCTTTGTTGCTAATTTTAGTCTTAACAACTTTATATCTTACAATTGCTTTTAGAAAAATTTTACTAATTAGAATTAATGAAGATTTAGCAAGAATTAAAAATATTAAAATTGATTTGTGGCAAATATCGTTTTTGTTCCTATTGTCAATATTGATTGCATTGGCAATGCAAATTGTTGGAGTTTTACTGCTTACTGCGATGATGATTATTCCTTCTGCGGTAGCTAGAATAATGGCAAACTCCCCCTTGCAAATGATTGCAATATCGGTTGTTATTAGTATTATATCAGCAATTGCTGGTTTTTATTTTGCGGTAAAATTCAATCTAAATGCAAGTGCAACAATGGTTGCAATTACTGGCTTGATATTTATTGTCAATAATTTGATTGTAAAATTAAAAAAATGAGACAAAATACCAAAAACCTAACATAAGCTTTTATTTTAAGCTTTTCATTATCAAAGATAAGAAAATTTATGAACAAAATTTCTGTAAAAAACCCAATAGTTGAGATTGATGGCGACGAAATGACGAGAATAATTTGGCATTTTATAAAAGAAAAACTAATTTTGCCATATCTCGATATTGATATTAAATATTATGATCTAAGCATCATTAATAGAGACAAAACAAACGATCAAATAACTATTGATAGTGCGAATGCAATAAAAAAATATCAAGTTGGCATTAAATGCGCTACTATTACTGCCGATGAAGCAAGGCAAAAAGAATTTGGATTAAAAGAAATCTGGAAATCTCCGAATGGAACTATTAGAAATATTCTTGATGGAACAGTATTCCGCGAGCCAATAGTTTGTAAAAATGTACCAAGATTGGTGAGAAGCTGGAAGACTCCTATCATCGTTGGTAGGCATGCATTTGGCGATCAATATAAAGCTACTGATTTTGTGATTCCTGGAGCTGGTAAATTAACCATAAAATTTACTGGTGAAAATGGCGATATAATTGAAAAAGAAGTGTTCCAATTTAATGGTTCTGGGGTTGCGATGGCAATGTACAATGTTGACGAATCGATAAAAGGATTTGCTTATTCTTGCTTTAATTTAGCTTTACAGAAGGGGTGGCCTCTTTATTTGTCAACAAAAAACACTATTCTTAAAAAATATGATAATCGCTTTAAAGAGATTTTTCAACAAATTTATGATAGCGAATTTAAGGAAAAATTTACTGCTCAGGGCATAGTATACGAACATCGCTTGATTGATGATATGGTTGCTTCCGCCTTAAAATGGAGCGGTAGCTTTGTGTGGGCTTGTAAAAATTATGATGGCGATGTCCAATCTGATTCAGTGGCTCAAGGTTTTGGTTCTTTGGGCTTAATGACTTCTGTTTTAATTACTCCAGATGGAGAGGTTATGGAGGCTGAGGCGGCACATGGAACTGTTACAAGACATTTTCGCCAGCATCAAGCGGGTAAGCCAACCTCTACTAATCCAATTGCCTCAATATTCGCTTGGACTCGTGGCTTGTCTTTTCGTGCAAAACTTGATAATAATCAAGATCTTGGCAATTTTTGCGATCTTCTTGAAAAGGTTTGTATCGAAACAGTTGAATCTGGAAAAATGACAAAAGATCTTGCTGTTTGTATTGGTGGTGAAAATGTTCAATACGGCAAAGATTATTTATATACAGAAGAATTTCTTGATGAAATTAATAAAAATTTACAAAAATCTTTAAAAATATAGTTAATGGATAATTCAAAAAATCAATCGCAGAGCAATGTCAATCAACAAATGCCTCGCAGAAAAGATGCTCTTAGCTACGAAGAAAGCTTGAAAATGGAGGGGGAAATAAAAATTGCCAATAAAAATAATGTTAATAATCAATTGATGATCACTGGTTTTTCTCAACTTAATCTAAGCGATAAAATAGTTAAAAAATAATTGGTTATGTCGATAATTACTCGTTTTGCCCCTTCTCCAACTGGAGATTTGCATATAGGCGGTGCTCGAACCGCATTATTTAACTATTTATTTGCTAAAAAGAATAATGGTAAGTTTTTACTAAGAATTGAAGATACGGATAAAAAAAGATCCACAGAATCGGCAATAAAGGCAATTTATGAAGGTCTTGAGTGGTTGGGTGTTGATTGCGATGAAAAGGCGGTTCTGCAATCAAGTAATATAACTAGGCATCGCCAAGTTGCTTATCAACTACTTGAAAATAATCAAGCATATTATTGCTACACTAGTGCGGAAGAGCTTGCAGAGATGAGGGAGAAAGCGGAAAAAAAAGGGCAAATATTCCGCTTTAAAAGTGAGTGGCGAGAAAAACAGCCTTCTCAAGCCATAAATATAAAACCCGTCATTAGAATAAAAGCACCTTTGAACGGCGAAACTATTATTAACGACCTAATTCAGGGCGAGGTAAGGGTTAATAATAATGAGCTTGATGATTTAGTAATGCTTAGGTCTGACGATACTCCAACCTACATGCTAGCCGTTGTGGTTGATGATTATGATATGAATATTAGTCACATTATTAGAGGAGACGATCATTTAACTAATGCCTTTCGTCAAAAAATAATTTATCAAGCTTTAAATTGGAAGGTGCCAGAATTTGCCCACATTCCTTTAATTTACGGTAATGATGGAACAAAAATGTCAAAAAGACACGGTGCTACTGCGGTTGTAGATTATGCCAAAATGGGTTATTTACCGCAAGCGATGAGAAATTATCTTTTAAAATTGGGTTGGGCACATCAAAATGATGAAATTAT
>CAMDGT010000016.1 GCA_945898025.1 Rickettsia typhi
ACCTGTAAAAATTTACCCCCAGCCCCATAAAATCTTAAATCCTAAATAATTCAGCTCCCAACCCTTTATCTCCATAGTTTTTTTCGGGGGTTTTTCGGGGGTTTTTTGATCTAATTACACGAACTAAAAAACTCACCAAAATGGGCAATCCATTTGCTCAGCTCAATGAACAAATAAACTGGGAAGAATTCCGATCTAATATTGCAATCATTAATGAGAAAGACCGCAAGAGTGCAGTAAAAGCAGGAGAAACTCCGGTCGAATGGAATCAACAAGAAAACAAATCCGTGCTAATCAAGAAAGACCTTGATGCCCGATGGACGAAAAAAAGAATAAAGAAAATTACTACGGCTACAAGAGCCACATCAACGACGATCAAAGAGAAAAGCTCATCACTGCAGAACAAAAAGCTTCAAACACCGAAAAATCTAGAATCAGATCAAGGGATGAAATAATCTTTAGTGCCCAAAGCTCACATGGTTCAACACTTCGTTCGAACAATCGAAATGATGAATCTGGTCTACAATATAATCCTTCTAGGGATTCGTTTAGGAATCTATCTGGGACAACTCAATTAAACGAGATGCGATATCTACCGGCGACTACCTAAAACACAAAAACCACAACCAAAATTCATAAAAAACTTAAAAAACTTTGACAAATTAAGCTGTAAAAATAAGATTTTTTTAACTTAGTTTTTAATTTAAAAATTCAAAACTAACAAAATCTCTGAAGTTAAAATTTATTGGGTTAAATTTCGATTTTTAGAGGTTTCCTTATATTAATTTTTTTAATTATTTTTTATGAAACTAAGAAAAATTGCTACATTAGCAGCATTAGCCACTGTAACTGCAAATCGTAATAGTGAAGATTCTCCACTAATTTTTGCCACACAAGATTATCCCGTAGATGGAGAAAGACGTAATTCAAAGATCGATAGCGAGAAGGGAATACATACCAAAGAGATAACAGATAATAATTCTTATGAAAAAATTATACTTAAAAGTAATTTAGAACTTTTTGATTATTTGCAACTAAAAGGTTTGTGCGAAGATACTTTGCGACCAAAAATCATAAAGATCACTGCACGAAAAATTATTTCTGAATTAATTAAATTTGATCCAGAAACAGAAATATCAAATTTAATTGCATCACTTGAAAATAATCCAAAACTAAGAAACGATGTTGCATTATTAAGCCTTTTGGGAATTGGAGATCTAGCTCCTAATTATCCCGATACCGATAATAAACCAATAAAGAATGGTGAAGTTAATATGGTGACGAAAGATGGAAACAAATTACAAATAATAGATCTTGATAGTTTAGGTATGGAAATTGATATGTCAGAGTTTTTTTATTATGGTGTAGATGCTTTTAAAAATGCTTTAGAAGTTTTGAAAAAAGACCCAGAGTTAAAAACAAAATCTTTAGAAAGATTAATAGAAATTTTTCCAAAGATGGATAAAGATAAAATAGAAAGATTATTTGATGAAAGAATAGAATTAATAGAAAAAGCAACAGAGGGTACTATAGCATCAAAAGATGATTTTTTAAATCTCCAGAAATTTTTAGACGAAGATACTAATGCAAATCGTAAAAAGCTAAATAGATTGCCTACTGAGATTCAAGAATGGTTTTTTGAAATAAAAAGATTTAATTATGCTATAAATGATGAAGAAAGAATAAGAGAAAACATAATAAGAAGAGAACAATTTGCTAATCAAGTACCAAGAAATCATGTAATAGAACCTGAATCGAAAGTCATTAAAAGTAAGAATCCTTCAAGAGAACTCTAAATAGTCCATCCTGAAATACTTCTCTACCCCTTTATTCACTTGAATCCAAACCAGTTTTAATCTATATTCATTTGATTTGAAGCAATCACGGTGCCGAGATTTGTATCTACGGAATAAATCTCGGCCCTTCACGCCAACTCGCAAAGCAAGCTTGTGGGTTCTGGTCGCATCTACTTAACTTGCCCCTCAAATTCCCAAACCTGATTAAATTCCAACCTCAAATCTAACAAAATAATTCCAAAAAGATGCAGTCCCTTTATAAGAAAATGCCTCTAGAAAAGGAGATTTTTAATTCTTTTTCTTCTCCTAATGCCTTCTTTGTTTGGACTTTAATACATCTGATTTCTACCCTTCGGAAACAAGAAGCTTCACCCCCCAAGACAAAACCCATTGTTGCCGTTAGTAGAAAGTATAGGGTTATAAATAAGGGTAGTTAATTGAAATTTCTGTTGCCAACTTAATTTTACAGTGTTTAGATGTAATAATATTAAGAAATAACATTATTCTAATAATAATTTAATAACTAAACTACAAATCAAAAAATGCGTTATTTGCTTGCCTTGTTGTTGATTTTTGCATATTCACCAGCTTTTTCTAGCGTTTATTCGCTTGATAAATTATTGGAAATCGGAGAAAAAAACAGTGAAAACATTAAGGCGGTGGAATATTTTGCAAATTCTCAATTACATCTTGCTAAGCAACAAAAATATTGGTCTAATCCTAATGTTGGCTTTGAGAATTCCAAAAATAGCGATAATTTTATAATTAGTCAAACAGTGCCGTTTTATAATAAATTAAGCAGTAAATATAAAATAGAAGAGTCGGAATATAAAATATTAAGCATCAAGAAGAATGAAACCGCTTTGTTAGTGAAAGCAGAAATATTTAATCTTGCTTATCAATATTACGGATTGCAAAAAAAGATTAAATTATTTGAAAAAAGAATTTCAAGATTATCTTCAGTGGATAAATATTTATCAAATATTGTCCTTGTTTCGCCAACAAAGCATTCTCAAGCTTATATTGTTAAAGATAAAATCAGTTTATTAAAAAGAGATTTAATCAAAATGGAATCTTCACTTTATCAAATTTGGAATAAAATGAATATTTTCTTGCAGTTAGAAGAAGTGCCAGATGTAGAAATAAAATTTTATGCAAAAAAGCCCTTTAATCAAATTAATCAAGTTGAGTTTATTGATAAATCTATAGATCAGAACCTTTTTCTAAGGCAACAAAAACAAGCAATTGAAAAATATAAAGCAGAAATTTCTTTTGCTAAAATTGAACAAATGTCAGATTTAAGCATTTCTGTAACTAATAGCTCTTCATCGAGTTCTAGTCAAGGTGCTGGTGGTGGATCGAACAAGATAGGGTTTTCGGTACCACTGCCTTTAATTAATAGAAATCAACAAAAAATATATGCCCTCGAATCAAGAATTAAAGGGTTGCAGGCTAATTATAAATTTGAAGAAACTCAATTTATTAACCTAGCGAGAAATGCAATCAATGAATATAATGCTTTATTGGAGATAGAAAAAAATTTCCAATGCATAAAATTGACAATATTATTGCCAGATTAAATTCAGCGAATAGCGATTTTCAGAAGGGAGTCCTTGATTTTATAACTTATGTTGAGTTTGATGCTCAAGAATATAACATAATTGAAGCCTCTATAGATACACAAATTGCGATTGCAGAAATATACTCAAAATTAATGGTGCAATCGGGAAATTTTACAATTCCTCAATATGAATAAAATAGAACTAATATTTAAAAAGATTATTGACTGCAGGTGGTATATTCTACTGCTGTTTGGCTTTATCGCAATTTTCGGATTTTTATCTTTGAAAAATATTAAGCTTGATGCGATTCCCGATATAACCAACAAGCAAGTTGTAATTAATACTAAAACTGGGGCGATGGACCCCTCAAGAGTTGAAAAATCAGTAACTTATCCAGTAGAATCTGCTCTTTATGGGCTTCAGGGCTTGGTTGATATGAGGTCTCTTTCAAAGTTTGGATTATCTCAATTGGTGTTGATTTTCCGCGATGATGTTGATATATATTTTGCACGAGAACAGGTTTTACAAAGATTGTCATCTCTCCGCGATGAATTACCGCCAAATATTAGCCCCACTATTGCCCCATTAACTACGGGCATTGGAGAAATTATAATGTATAGAGTTTATAGTAAAATTGGTGATAATAATTTAACAAAACTTAGAACCGCACAACAATTAGTTATAGCAAGAGAGCTTAAAAAAGTTTCAGGTGTTGCAGAAGTTGATACTATGGGTGGCTTTGAAAGAGAGATACATCTTAATATTAATTCTGCAAGAATGATTGCACTTGGAATGAATCCACAAAAATTAATTAATCAATTAAAAACTATTGGCGAGAATTATGGCGGTGGCTATATTGAAAAAGATGATAAGCAAGCAATAGTAAGGACTTATCCTAACCTTAAGAATTATCAAGATATTATGAATATTCCGGTAAAAATTAATCATAATGGCGATTTAATTAATCTGGATAAGTTGATAGATGTTAGGCAGGATTACTCCCAAAGGCTTGGTTTAGCGACATATAATGGTCAAGAATCAGTTATTGGAACGGTGTTTTTGCAATCTGGTGAAAATGCAAGAGATGTGTTGATAAAAGTTAAAAATGAAATCAACAAAATTAATCAAAAAAGCGAAGATATTGCCATTGAGATTCTTTATGATAGGCAATTTCTAACCGATTCCACAATTAAGGTGGCGATAAAAAACTTATTAGAGAGAATATTATTGGTGATAGGAGTTTTGTGCATTCTATTAGGTAATTTGAGAATAGGCTTGATTGTTGCGGTTTCAATTCCTTTTTGCATTTTGATTCTATCAATTTTTATGAGAATATTTAATATTTCTGCTAATTTAATGAGCCTTGGTGCAATTGATTTCGGTTTGTTGGTTGATTCTTCAGTGGTGCTAATTGAGAGAATTATTAGTGGTTTGTATTTTTATAAAAATCAAGATGAAAAAACCAACCAAATTGCCAAAATAACTGCTTCGGTTTTTAAGCCAGTATTTCTGGGTATTATTATCATAATATTGGTTTATGTTCCTATTTTGTTATTTTCTGGAATCGAAGGGAAAACTTTTAAACCAATGGCAATTAATGTCGCGATTAGCCTTTTTGCAAGTGTTTTGATCGCCTTTTTATTAATGCCGGTTTTGGCATTCTTTTTCATTAAAAATGGCAATCATGGCGAAACTAAAATATTTGATTATATTTTAGTTTTTTATGATAAAATATTGCTAATTGTTCTTGAGAAACCAATTAGGGCAATTATTCCTTGCGGTTTATTTTTTATTTTATCGTCAATAGCTTTCTTTAGAATGTCGGTAGACTTTCTTCCTGAATTAAATGAGGGAGATGTAGTCTACACTATTGTTGCTCCAGAAGGTGCTAGTCTTTCAAAAACTAAAGAAATTATTCAAGAAATAGAAAAAAACATTCTTCAAAACCCAGAAGTTGAAAAGACTTTTTCTCGCATTGGCACTAGTCAGGCAGGGCTAGACCCTATGCCACAAAATGCTGGCGATATATTTATTTTATTGTCAGAAGGGCATAAAATCAATGCTCCCGCAATATCTAGCGTGATTTATAAAAAATTGACCGATAGCAATATGCAAAGCTATGAAATAACCGAGACTCAGCCAATTAAAATGAGATTTAACGAGATCTTAGAAGGCAGTAGGGCAGATATATCATTAAAAATCTTTGGTGATGATTTAAATATCTTGATGAATGCAACGAATCAAATTATTTCCTTACTGAAGGATGATAAAAATATTAAGCAGATAGAAGAAGATTTTATTAATTCAATTAGAAAAACCTCAACAATAGATATTATTCCTAATTATAGTCAAATTATGAGATATCAAGTTAGTATGTCAGATGTAAATTCTGGTTTTGCGGATGCGATGAGTGGTTTTAAGCTGGGAAATTTTTACGAATCGGAATTTCCAATATCAATTTTATTGCATTTAGATGAAAAAAACAGAAATAAAATTGAGTCAATAGGCGGTATCCCAATAGGTTTAAGTGATGGCGGTAGTTTTCCTCTTTCTAAGATAGCAGAAATAAAAGAAGGTCAAGATATAACTTCAATTCCTAGAATATTTGGCAAGAGATATTCTAGTCTTTCGATTTATCTTAATAATACAAATTATGCTAAATTTATTAGTGAAGCGGAGAAAAAAATCAAACAAGAAAAAATAGTTCCAGAAAATTATCGCCTCGAATGGAGCGGAAGATTTAAAAATCTAAATAGTGCTAAGAAGCAGATATTTCTCGTTATTCCAGTAATTTTGTTATTGATATTTGGCTTGCTTTATAAAATGTTTAAAAATATTAAGAATGTTTTAATAATATTCACTTCAATTCCTTTTGGCTTAAGTGGCGGAGTGTTTTTATTGTTTATTTGCGATATACCAGTTACAATTTCGGTTTATATTGGCTTTATTGCTTTAATAGGGATTAGCTTACTAAATTCAATAATTTTGATTGATACAATCAATAAAGAGAATGACTTGAGGAAATCTTGTATTTCTCGTTTAAGACCAATCATAATGACTGCTCTTGTTGCAAGCCTTGGTTTTGTGCCTATGGCATTTTCTAGCGGTATTGGTTCAGAAGTTCAACGGCCTCTTGCTATTACTGTTATTGGTGGAATTATCAGTTCAACTATTGCAACAATTATTCTTACTCCAATTTTGGTAAAAAAGTTTCTAAGAAAAGATGTTATTTAGGGTTATTTTTAAGTATGGTTTTTTACTTCGGCGAGTTAAAAAACCGCAAGGATAAAGTCCTCTTTTGGTGAAGTTATATTTCCAACCATCAACGGCAAGTGTTTGAAACTCCTTGATGCCGTTGTGTAATAGAGTTCAAAGCCTACCAACATCATTACAACTGCATTGAGCCTTTCCAGCTCTAAAAATTGCTAAGCATGCAATGCTCTTTGTAAAGGTTCTGAGTTATTGTTTTATCTTTTTGGTTGATTGTTCAACAACAAAACTATTCAGATTTTTCTACTCTCCATGTAATATTTAACTTGCTAAGATTTTCTAAATATTCATCTAAGTTAATTATATCAACACAAGGCTTTGCACCAATTTCATTTATTTCATTATTAGCAAATTTTTTTGCTATAATAATTGCAGGAGTGCTTGGAATATAAAGTCCATCTCCATTTTTGGCAAATATTTCAAACATAACTTTCTTTTTTTGAGATTTTTTATCTTTGCCTTTCATCAACATATAAAAACCACTATCGTCTTTTCCTATAAAATCAAGTAAAAAAGATATTTTCAATAATATTTTGGCCCAAGATTGCAGAGATTTTATTAATCTAATTTTTACAAGCCATGATAGAAAAAGCAGAATTATATGAAGGAATTTAAATTCTAAACCCGCCTTAAATCTAATAGTTTTTAAGGTTGGGTATCGTTTAGGGAAAAGTTCTAAATCTGGTATATCGCAATTTCCCAAAGGGCGATTATTAAGATTCCAGAATTTTCTAAAAGAAAGATCTAGCCAGCCATAAACATCTTGCATTTCGCCTTTTATCAAAGTTTTAAAGGACTTGCCAGCATAACTAAGAACCGCCTCAGTAGTTGCAACCTCTATTGGTAAGTTGAGCAGTGGCAATTGCATATTCTATTTCTTCTAAATTTTCAAATTCATTAATATATTTATCAATAATAGCGCTTGTTAAACAGGGAACAGAGCTTGCGCCTGAGCAGATTAAAACCCCAGCCTTTTTTGCTTCACTATCTAAAGATGTTATGTTGTTAACAAATTTTCTAGCATCCGCTAAATCTACATAGTGACATTTTTGTTTTATGCAAGATTGAGCTACCCTTATATGACTGCTCTTGATAAGGACCAGATGTGTGTATTACTAAGTTTGGATTTATTTGTGATAATGACTCTAAAATATTATTATCAATATCTAATTTTGCAGCCTTAGCAGGATTGATTGCATTTAAAGATTTTGCAAACTCCTCAGCTTTTGATAGGTTTCTGCCAGCAATAATAAGTTCAATATTTTTTTCCTGTGCAAGGCATTTGGCGATATGTTTACCAAAATTACCGTATCCGCCAATTAATAAAACTTTAATTTTCAACGACCTCCTTAGTGAATTTAAAATGCCCCTTATATTCATAAACCTTGCCAAATAGCCAATGGTCAATTGTTGCACTCATATCAAAGCTATTATCGTCAACAGGAATTTCCTGCGCATTTCCAGCACCGATAAGCCATGTTATTGGTAATGGAATTTGGAATTTAAGGAATTTAAAGGAGTATCCTTTATGTTTTAATATCACTCTTTGATCATCCCAAATATAATATAAATGCCAGCAAATACCGCCATCCATAACTTCCATAACTTCATTATCTTTAACTTGAATCATCTTCGATTTAAAATAGAAGGGCTGTTTATCTTTAAAATAAAAAACTCTATCCAAGTGAAAATATTTAGAATCTTTACTACTTTTAAAATCAACTGTTACAAAAACATCTTTTTGTTCATATGGTGGTTATGGTATTAAATGCATAAAAAAATGGTTTTAAAAACCATTTACACATCACATCTAATTTTCCCTCAACGGTTATTGTGTCATTTGTAAATTGTCTATTTGAATAATGTTTTATGATAGATTTTGGAAGGCTATTCCAACTATCACCAAAAATAGGTTTAAATATTTGTTTATTATCATTTGGCATTATTTTCTCAAATTATTAATTTTACCAAAACAAAAATATATGATATTTTTATTATTTTCTTTTTAAGAGCTTGATTTTAATTAAAATAGCTATTTAATCGGGCTAAAGATTAAAATATAAAAACACTTAGTCAATAAGTTAATTATTGCTAGTAAAGATAAAATTTTACGACACTTTCTTCATATGGATTATCTAATTTTAAAATATATTCACATAATTAGTTCAACAATACTCTTCGGCACAGGAATTGGCAGTGCATTTTATATGTTTATAGCCAATAGAAGAAAGAATATTGAGAATATTTACTTTACCGTAAAATATGTAGTAATTGCCGATTGGCTATTTACAACGCCCGCTGGAATAATTCAGCTAATTTCGGGAACTATCCTAGTAAAAATTGCAGGATATGAATTTACAGATTTGTGGATAATTTGGGCCTACATTTTATATTTCTTTGCTCTTATATGCTGCTTCCAGTTGTGTGGATGCAAATCAAAATGCGAGATATGGCTCAGCATGCTCTAAAAACCAATACCAAATTGCCAAATAAATATTGGCAAATGGATAGGTGGTGGATCACATTAGGATCGCTTGCATTCCCAGTGGTAATGGTAATTTTTTATTTTATGGTGTTTAAGCCTGTTTAAAAAATATAATCGATAAAACCTAATAGCAAAAATATTGGTAAAATTTAGCCCTCTCAATGTTTAGTGAGGTAAAGAAAATGGTTATGGTTATATTCATTAAGCCAAAGGTGAAACCGCTTGTTGCTTTTATTATGTAGTCTGAGGGTTATTTTTAAGAAATTGACATATTTCTATGGCTCCATAAGTTATAATTGCAGTTGCTCCAGCTCTTTTGATGGCAATTAAGCTTTCATAATAACTATTGATAAAATTAAGAATATTGTGTTTTTCGGCAAATTTCAGCATAGCAAATTCTCCGCTAACTTGATAGGCAAAAATTGGAATTGGAAATCTTCTTCTGCTATTGGCAATGATATCAAGGTAAGGCATGGCTGGCTTTATTATTATTGCATCGGCACCTTCTTCAATATCGAAGGCAATTTCTCTTAGAGCTTCGCTACTATTGTGGAAATCCATTTGATAGGTTTTTTTATTTCCTTGCTTTAGATTGTTGCTTGAACCAACTGCATCGCGGAATGGGCCATAAAAATTTGATGCATATTTTACACTATAAGAAATAATGCCAATATTTTGAAAATTATTATTATCAAGAAATTTTCTTATTGCCGTAATTCTGCCATCCATCATATCGGATGGCGCCACCATATCGCAACCTGCTTTTGCACAAGCTAGAGCTTGTTTTTCTAGATAATAAATGGTCTCATCATTTAGAATATTGCCATTTTCATCAATTATACCATCGTGACCGCTTACAGTATAAGGGTCAAGAGCTACATCGCAAATTATTAAAATATTTTTAAATTGACTTTTTATCGCTTTAATTGTTCTGCAGATCAAATTATTTGAATTACTACTTTCGGTGGCTTGATTATCTTTTAGAGCATTATCAATTACTGGAAAGAGCATTATCGCTTTTATGTCTAAATTGCAGGCTTCTTCAATGATTTTTAATAGATTGTCAATCGAATAGCGAAAAACATCGGGAATAGTGCTGATTTCTTCTTTTATTTGACTGCCTTCGCAAACGAATAATGGCAAGATTAAGTCATTTGCGGTGATATTTGTTTCGGCGACTAGGCTTCTTATTTCTTGGTTTTGCCTGTTTCTTCTTAAGCGAGTTTCGGGAAATTTTCCTAAAAATTGATAATGCATACTTTATTCAATGAAGTGAATATAAACCTCGGTTACTGGTCTTTTGCCCATGATATCTTCAAAAATTTTAATAACTCTTGAGCGAGTTGATTTTTCAAGCTCGTTAACGATTTTTTTGCTATCTATTTTGCTTTTTTTCTTTTTAAGGAAATCGATATTAAATAATTGTTTTTTCTGTGGGCCTGAATCTCTGATTAGTTCTCTAGATTTATTATTGACAATGTTAGCCACTTCTCTTTCAAGGTATTGCAGGGTTTCTCTGTCATTTTTTAAATCAAAAGAGCCAATACAATTTATTTTTGGTTTATTGATAATTTTAAGTGAAATGTCGATTGCCATTGAGATGATGACAATTCCAGTTTCCTGAAGTTTTTTTCTTTCTCTTAAAACATCGCTTTGCATGTCAAGTAATTGCTTGCCGTCAACTGCAAAATAGCCAGATTTAACATAGCCAACTTTTTGACATTCTTCTCTTGATATTTTTACTGCTAGGCCATTTTCTATTTGAAGGACTTTTTCAACTCCGCAATCTCTAGCAATTTCGCTATGAGCTTTGGTGTGCAAAAATTCACCGTGAACAGGAATGGCGATTTTTGGTTGTGCCAATTGATACATCTCCCTTAATTCATCTTGCGAAGGGTGTCCTGAAACGTGGACAAAATGATCTTTTTCGGTCATTACATCGATCTGCCTTTTCGCTAGAGCATCGAATAATTCAAAAATCTTTTTTTCATTGCCGGGAATAATTTTAGATGAAAAGATCATTAAATCATTTTTATTAAAACGAATAGTTGGATGATTATCGGTGGCTATTTTTCTTGCAGAAGCAAGTAATTCTCCTTGACAACCGGTGCAAATAATCAGGATTTCATTTTTAGAATAGCCTTTAATTTGCTTATCGGATATAAATTCAAAATTTTCATCAAAATAACCGCTTCTTTTTCCCACTTCGCAGATTCTTTGCAAAGAATAGCCAGCTAACACTACTTTTCTTCCCACTTCTTTGGCAATTTTGGCGATGGTATAAATTCTGGCAATATTTGAAGCGAATGTGCTGACTCCAACATAACCAGTTCTACCTATAATTAGCTCTTTTAAAGATTGATAAAGCTCTCCTTCTGAACGAGAATGCCCTGCTGATAATGCATTGGTTGAGTCACAGATAACGGCAAGAATTTCGTTATTATCGCCCAATTCTTTGATTCTTTTTTTATCTGATATTTCTCCTACTACTGGTTCGGGGTCGAATTTCCAATCTCCGGTGTGGAGAACGTTGCCTTTTTCGGTTTTTATTATCAATGCTTTCATCTCAGGAACTGAGTGAGTCAGTCCAATAAATTCAATGGTAAACGGGTTTAACTTTAATTCTATTTTAGGGTCGATTACATGAATTGGAACGACTTTATCTAATTTATATTCTGCAAGTTTAGATTTTAAAAAGTTGGCGGTTAATAGCGAACAATATACGGGAGCGTCTAGTTCTTCCCATAAATATTGCACTGCACCAAGATGATCTTCGTGAATATGGGTTAAAATGATGCCGATAAGATCTTTTTTGTGAGCTTTGATAAATGAAATATCTGCGGTCATCATATCAACACCGGGGATATTGCTGGCAAAACCTACTCCAAGGTCAACCATTAGCCATTTACCATTTAAATGATAAAGATTGACATTCATTCCTATTTCATTTGCACCACCAAGCGCTATAAAAAGGAGATCGTCCTTGTGTTTTTTTAAATTTAAATCCATTTTATTTTTTGCGATTGCTCTTGTTTTAATTTAGTGTGTTTATAATAATCTTGCAGAGTAAGTGATTGCAAGGTTGCTTATATTATTTTTGGTATCTTTTAATTGCTTCTTCAATGATAATTTTGGCTTTTTTTTCATCTTCAAAGCCTTTTACTTTAACCCATTTTCCACTTTCAAGATCTTTATAATGTTCAAAAAAATGTTTGATTTTATTGATTAAAATTGCAGGAAGATCTTGATAAGATTCAATATTTTCAAATTGAGAATTTAGTTTTTGAGCGGGAACGGCAAGAATTTTTTCGTCCATTCCTTTTTCGTCTTCCATAATTAAAACACCAATTGGCTTAACTGCGATTACTGCTCCTGAAATAATTGGAAAATCAGAAACGACTAATACATCTGCGGGGTCGCCGTCTTCTGATAATGTGTGAGGAATGAAGCCATAATTGCAAGGATAATACATTGCGGTGCCAATAAAGCGATCGACAAATATTGCTCCTGAATCTTTATCGGTTTCATATTTTACAGGATCGGCATTCATTGGCACTTCAATAATAACATTTACTTGATGTGGAGGGTTCTTGCCAATGGATATTTTTTCTATATTCATAATTTGTTTATTTGGTTTATATATTCT
>CAMDGT010000017.1 GCA_945898025.1 Rickettsia typhi
AAACTTACTAGCTATTGGTTTAATTAGTTTATTAATTAATGAAAATTCATTCATTTGAAATATTTAAAAAATTATAATTGATTAAAATTTAAAATAAGAAATCATATAATTCAAGCCGCAACTCATTTTTTATCAAAAAAGCAAAGAAATGATTTGACTTTTTTAATTTTTAGCTTTTTACTCTTGCCTTCTTAAAAAATTAATATTTTATTATATAATTTAAAATATTTACTTTGCTTCTGCTTATTGTTAATGGGTCTGTAGCTCAGCTGGTTAGAGTGCGCGCCTGATAAGTGCGAGGTCGGTGGTTCAAGTCCACCCAGACCCACCATCATTAACAATTAGCAATGTTATTTTAGTGAATATAACACCAAATATAGATCAACATACCTTTAGATGTCAACCAATCTAAACAAGATTAATAAAAACCAAGCAAGTGAAAGCGAAAAAATTAAACTAAAAAAATATTAGATTTTTAGAAAATATTATTTTAATTTGATTGAATTATTCTTTTCCTCTAATAACATTCTTTTTTATTAATCATAATATTAACAACCAAAACAACTTAAAATCATGACAATAAATGTTGCAATTAACGGCTTTGGAAGAATTGGTCGTTGCATTGCTAGAGCTCTATTTGAAAATAGCGAATTTAGCAATATTAAACTAGTTGCAATCAACGCCTCAACAGAACTAGAAACGCTGAAACATCTACTCAAATACGACTCTATTCATAATAAATTTTCAAAAAAAGTTGATATATCGGAAAATTCACTTATTATCGATGGTCAGCAAGTTATAATTGTTAATGATCGAGACCCTAGAAACCTACCTTGGGAACAGTTAAAAATTGACTTGGTTTTCGAATGCACAGGAGCCTTTACAAAATATAACGATGCTTCAAAACACATTACAGCTGGTGCAAAAAAAGTTATAATATCGGCTCCTGCAAAAGAAGACAATGTAAAAACAATAGTCTATGGAGTTAACGAAGATTTAATCACTAGCGAAGATAAAGTTATCTCAATCGGCTCATGCACTACTAATTGCTTAGCCCCAATTGCAAAAATACTAAACAACTCAATAGGGATTGAAAAAGGCCTAATGACAACAATACATGCCTATACAAATGATCAAAATATTGTTGACAATGCACACAAAGATTTAAGAAGAGCAAGGGCGGCATCGATGTCAATAATTCCAACATCGACTGGCGCAGCAAAGGCAATTGGTTTAGTTATACCAGAATTAAAAGGCAAGCTAGATGGAGTAGCAGTAAGAGTGCCAACCCCCAATGTTTCAATGGTAGATTTAACATTTGTTTCTAAAAAACAAACAAGTATCGAAGAGGTTAATAAAATCATAACAGAAGCAGTAAATTCAAAGGCTAACTTAAGAAGGGCAGTTGAAATTGTTAATGAGCCACTAGTATCAATCGATTTTAATCACAATAGCTTTAGCTCTTGTTTTGACACAACTCAAACCAAAGTTTTGGGCGATAATTTAGTGAAAATTGCCTCTTGGTACGATAATGAATGGGCATTTTCAATCAGAATGATAGATGTCGCCAAATTAATGCACCAATAACAGTCTAAATGAGTATCGCAGCTCTCGATTCATATCTATTACCTATAAAGCAAATTCTCGATAGAGATGGAGTAAACGAAGCTTCAATTAACAGGCCTTTTGAAGTGTGGATTGAATATAAAGGAGACATGATCAGAGAGGAATTGCCAAGCTTTGATTTACAACATTTAAAATCTCTCGGCAGATTAATTGCACAGTCAACCGAGCAAAGACTTAGCGAGGAAGAGCCATTGCTTTCAGCTACTCTGCCTAATGGATATCGTGTTCAAATAGTTTTTCCCCCCGCTTGCGAACAAGGTTGCGTTGTAATATCAATTAGAAAACCATCTTCTCTTAAATGGAATCTTGATGATTATGAAAAAATGGGAATGTTTGATGCAACATCAGTTGGAGCAGTTGGAGATAAAAACAACCTTATTTTAACAAAACTACTTAAACTTAACAGGATAAAAGATTTTTTACATCGTGCAATTTTATATAAAAAAAATATCATCATTTCTGGAGGAACATCTACCGGTAAAACAACCTTCACCAATGCGGTAATTCGTTCAATTCCACACGAAGAAAGATTAATCACTGTTGAAGATGCTAGAGAAATTGAGTTAAGCCATCCTAATCGAGTTCATTTATTAGCCTCTAAGGGTGGGCAAGGCAGGTCAAAAGTTACCACTCAAGATTTAATCGAAGCATGCCTTAGATTAAGGCCAGAAAGAATTATAGTGGGCGAACTTAGAGGTGCTGAGGCTTTTAGCTTTTTGAGAGCCATAAATACTGGTCACCCCGGCTCAATATCAACTCTTCATGCCGACACTCCATTAATGGCAATTGAGCAATTAAAAATGATGGTAATGCAAGCTGGCCTTGGAATGACACCAACAGAAATTTCATCTTACATAAAAAATGTTATTGATATAGTAATTCAACTAAAAAGAGGCGATAAAGGCAGAAGATATATTTCTGAAATTTATTTTAGACATATTCACAACAACCAAAAAGTTCAAGAACAGGGGAAGCCAGAAAGTTAAATTAAAAAAATAAATAAATTAAATACTCAACATGAATAATTCAAAAAATGCATCGCACAACATTTTTAGAAATCGCTTTTTTGAAAAAAAGCATCATTTTCTAACGGTAAAAAATATTCTTCAAATTACTGAATCCTCGACTATCAGTGAGGAGTTTGAGAGTTTAGAAGTTAGTGATATCGCCACAGTAAAAAATGCCAACGAGAGAGAGATAACCTTTGTCAATTCTGGGCAATATTTAAAAGAATTGCAAAATTCTAATGCTGGATTCTGCATCATGTCTCCTGAATTTTTACCAAAAATATCAGGCAATGTAATTCCAATAGTCAATCGCAACCCCTACTTTGCTTATTCAAAGATCGTCAATCACTTTTATCGAGAAAGAAGCGCAGATTTCGCAGGTTTTACCAGTATCCATCGAAGCGCTGAAATTGCAGATAGCGCTAAAATTGCACCTAATTGCTATATCGGTAGAAATGTTAAAATTGGCAATAATTCAAAAATAATGCCCGGTGCAATTATTCTTGATGGCTGTGAAATTGGTGATAACTGTTTTATTGGCTGTAATGCGGTAATTTCATTTTCTATAATTGGCAATAATTGCGAAATATTTAACGGTGCAAAAATTGGTCAAGATGGGTTTGGGTTTGTTAATAATCAAGGAATCAACCATAAGATTATGCAGATTGGATCGGTGGTTATCAAAGATAATGTTGCCGTTGGAGCGAACAGCTGTATTGATAGAGGGGCAATTGACAACACAATCATCGAAGAGCAAGTTAAAATTGATAACTTGGTGCAAATCGCGCATAACGTCAAGATAGGAAGGGGAACTGTTATTGCTGGTTGTGCTGCAATTGCCGGAAGCTCTGAAATAGGGCAATTTGTTCAAATCGGTGGCGGTTCCAATATTGCTGGGCACTTAAAAATAGGAAATTTTGTTAAAATCGCTGGCATGAGCGGAGTAATGAGAGACATTAAAGACAATGATATTGTCGCAGGAATTCCAGCCATGAAAATTAAAGATTTTCATAGAATCAACATAAAACTGGCAAGACTTCTAAAGAAATAATAACCACAAGGTTATCTTTAAAATAATCTTTAATTAAAGAGAGGAAAATAGAGTTTTTTTGGGAGAGTTTTTTTGGGAGAGTTTTTTTGGGAGAGTTTTTTTGGGAGAGTTTTTTTAGGGTAATGTTTTAAAATATCTTGAATTGGTTGGGATGGAAGGATTCGAACCCACGCATGACGGGATCAAAACCCGCTGCCTTACCACTTGGCTACATCCCACTATTTTTGATTCAGAAAACTAACTAGTATCAACCAATAATCGGCAAAATTTTATAATTGGAAAGCTATAAGTCAACATATTTTTGGAAATTATTTACTAAAAATAATCTTCAAAATATTTATATTTTTGCAATAATTTCACCAAAAAGCATTGCTGGAAGAGTTCCTCCAGTTATATGGTTGGTAGGCGAATTATCATCATTTCCAAACCAAATTCCAATTGTTAAATCTTCAAACGACCCTATAAACCAAGCATCGCGAAAATTTTGACTAGTTCCGGTTTTGCCAAATGCATCACTATCAATATTGGCAATATTGGCAATATTGGCATTTTTTGCCGTTCCGTATTCTAAAACTCCAGACATTACATCTTGCAATTCTTCAACCACATTTTCATTCAACAACAATTGCGATTCTGGCTTCAGATATTGGTAAGTTGATGTTGATTTAATTTTATTTTTACTGTTAATTTTATTTTCAACAATCTCTTTAATAAAATGCAAATCAACAGAATTGCCGTCATTATTAATAATTGAAAAACTATTAGTAAGTTCCAACAGACTAACTTCAGCGGTTCCAAGAGCGATAGTGCTATCATTTTGATTGATTTTACTAGTGATTCCAAGCTTTTTAGCCATTTTAATAATTTCAAAATTGCCAATTTTTTGCGCTAATTGAATAGCGACAGAATTAGAAGAATAAGCAAATGCATCTTTTAAAGATATTGCACCGCGATATTGACTGTTGTAGTTTTCCGGCTCCCAGTCTCCAATTGATATTTTTTTATCTTCAAAAACCTCATCGCTATCGATACCGCTTTCAAATGCGGATGCATAAATTATGGTTTTAAAGGCCGATCCGGCTTGTCTTTTTGCTTGCACTGCTCGATTAAATTGACTTTGCTGATAACTTCTACCACCTATCATCGCAACAACCTCGCCTTCTTTATTGATTGCAACTAATGCTAGCTCTGTTTTTTTGCCTTTATTCTCTAGAATCTTTTGATGTTTTTTTGTAAATTGATTAACAATCCTAATGAAATTATTTTGCAAATTCTCATCAAGAGTTGTAATAATTGAAACATTTTTTTCTCTAGTTTGCGGAGTAAAATTTTTGGCGATTTCATCTTTTATTAAATCAACAAAATAAAGGTTTTGAGTGGCATCATCTTGATATTCAATTTCATTATTAGCAAACTTCAATTTATCTTTTTTTATATATCCCTCATCAATTAAATTGCGAATAACTTGCTCTCTTCTTTCTTTTGCTAATTTTGGATTATTTCGCGGAGAAAGTTTTGAAGGAGCTTTTAATAAGCCCGCCAACATTGCAGAATCGTTAAGGCTAAGCTTTTCAACATCTTTATTAAAATAAAACTTAGATGCATTTGCAACTCCATAACTACCAGAGCCAAAATAAGCATGATTAAGATAAAAAGAAAGAATCTGTTCTTTAGTAAAATTTTGCTCCAATTGCAAAGCCAACAAAACTTCTTGCACCTTTCTTTTAAAAGTTCTTTCGGGGTCAAGAAACAGCATCTTTGCTAATTGTTGAGTAATAGTACTTCCTCCCTGAACTATCTTTCCAGCAGCTTGATTAACGAATACAGCTCTAATTATTCCAATAATATCAAAGCCCCAATGATTAAAAAACCTTCTATCTTCAGTTGCTATAACCGCATTTACAAGATCTTTTGGCAATTGATAATAGGTAACTTGTTCGCGATAAACCTCACCAAAACCCAATAGACGATTGCCATTGTTATATTTAAGTTCAATTGTTGGTTTTTTAATGACCAACTCTAATTCTTGCAACTTAGGTAGATCATATCCGTAATAAATTAAAATTCCAAAAACCATAATAGAAATCCAGGTAGCAACAAATATAGCGGTTTTTATAGTTATCTTAAAAATTTTCATTAATTTTAAATATTATATATCTTAATTTTAATTATTTTGTAATATTTTTGTTGCGAATTTTATATAAAATTTCTTATATACCTAACAACTTTTACTCCATAATTTCTTACCAAATAATCAACATTACATTCTTCGGCAAAACACAGACAAATTACTATCAACAACATAATTGCAAAGTAATTAGAAAGAGCATCAAAAATTTTAGGCAAAATAATCTCATCTTTGCTTTTAATATTTACAACTTTATTGATTCTGTTTTTTGTGCTAGGATGGGTTGAAAACAGTGTAAAGTAGCCATTCTTTCCGAGCATCGAAAGTGCCATCGCCATTTTATCACCACCAAAAGCAACCGCAGATTGTGCATCGCAACGATATTCGATTGATCTCGATATCCACAAATTAAGAAATCGATATAAATTATAAACTATAAATCTGTTAAAAAAACTTAAAATAAAATTAATTAAATAATAAATATTCTGCATTAACAATGCCGAAAAATGACCGCCATATGGGTTTAAAGAAACCAGTCTAACTATAAAATGAAACAATAAGCTAGTTATCGTTAGAACAAAGTTGGTAGCTCTTTGATTTGCCATAATTAAAAAACCCGGCAAGAAGTCTTTGTTAATCAAATGAGACATTTCATGCCCTATAATACTGCGCATTGCATATAAAAAAATTTTTGGATCGTTGCAAGATTTTAAATAATGATTCACCATCCCATTTGTAATAACAATCGCTTTATAACCTAATGAAGAAACCGCGAAAGCATTGACCTCATTAGAGTCTTTGATGTATAATTTAACATTTGGTTGATTAAATTTAACCTTAACTTGTTCAAAAATATCCGTAAGAAAATCAAAACCCTTGATCTTTTCGTATCTCTTGCACTTTTTAAGAGAATATCTAACCGAAAAACCTAATAACAAATCAAAAAACAAGTAGATTAGCATAAAAAAACTAATCAAAAAACCATTAAACATAATGGCAAACAGCATCTTATCCAATAAACTCTTATCGATATTTGCACTCCTATTAACAAAATCAATATCGTATAAGTTGGTAAAAGGTGCAATTGCCCCAAAAAAAGGCGACATCACAATACTAAGATTAAATATTGTGATTAAATATACTAAAATAAGGCTTAAAGGCTTGGAAAACATATAATTACAGTTAATCAAAATTAAAATTAAGAATTTAATTGCAAAAAATTTATTAGCTTTTAACAATAAAGCAAATTAAAATTTAATAGTTATTTTTTTCTAAAAACTTATCATTTAAAAATGCGCTCAATTAAAATCAACAAAATTACCATTGCCAACAATCTGCCTTTTACACTGATTGCTGGCCCTTGTCAAGTCGAAAACCTTGATCACAGCTTAATGATGGCTGAGAAAATCGCCTACATTACCAATAAATTAGGTATAAATTTTATTTTTAAATCATCCTTTGATAAAGCAAATCGCTCTTCAATTGAAGGAAAAAGAGGCATAGGACTCGAAAAAACCATCGAAATATTTCATCAAGTTAAAAAAAACATTGGATGTCCTATTCTTACCGATATTCACGATGAAGAGCAATGTAAAATTCTTTCCGATGAAAGTGCGGTTGACATACTGCAAATTCCAGCTTTTTTATGTCGCCAAACCAATCTTCTTGAAGCTGCGGCGAATACCAACAAAATAATCAACATAAAAAAAGGTCAATTCCTTGCCCCTTGGGATACCGCAAATATTGTTAAAAAAATGGATTACTTTGGAAAGCAAGATGTTATACTTACCGAAAGAGGTACTAGCTTTGGCTACAATAATTTAATTTCAGATTTTCGCAGTTTGCCAATCATGGCAAAAACTGGTTGCCCTGTAATATTTGACGCAACTCATTCTGTTCAACAGCCCGGAGGTCTTGGTGGGGCAAGTGGCGGACAAAGAGAATTTGTTGAAATATTAGCCAGCGCATCTGTTGCGGTTGGGGTGGCGGGAATATTCATGGAAGTTCATCAAGATCCAGACAATGCACCCTCTGACGGGCCATGCATGTTAAGGCTTGATAGTTTAGAAAGAATACTTACTAAACTGCAAAAGATTGATAATATTGTTAAAAATCAACAATAATTCATAAAATGAAAAATAATATTTTAGTTGTCGATGATGACACAAGATTAAGAGTTTTGCTTGGTAAATTTCTTGAAGAAAACGGCTTCACTGTTGAATTAGCTAGTAATGCAGAGTTAGCAAAACAAGCAATAGAAAAAAATAATGGCATTTTTCAATTAATTATTATCGATATAATGATGCCGGGGGAAAATGGCTTCGATTTAACTTCCTACTTTAAACAAAACTCAAAAACTAAAACAATACCAATAATAATTCTTACTGCAAGAGGCGATGTCAATGACAGATTAATTGGCCTAGAAGCAGGAGCCGAAGATTATCTCAGCAAACCTTTTGAGCCAAAAGAATTATTGCTAAGAATTAACAATATTCTTAAAAGAGCCAACGGAGCAAGAGTTAATGAAGATAGCAACAAAAATAAAGAAGAAATATGTTGCTTTGGAGAATTTAATTTTAACTTTAACGATTTACGGCTTAAGAAAAATCAAGATTTCTTATATCTAACCGAAGCAGAAACAAAAATATTGGCAATTTTATGTAAAAATATCGGCACAGTTGTTTCAAGAGAAATTATTGCAAAATTAACTGGTGACATAGATGCCAGAAGTATCGATGTTCAAATTAATCGCATCAGAAGAAAGATCGAAGACAAATCAAAGCAACCATACAATCTACAAACAATTAGAAATCAAGGCTATATTTTACACAAGTAACGGCAATTTTTAATTACAACTCTATAATTCTTTTCACAATTTTTTGCACCATTGGAGCGACAAAAAAAGCCACTGGAAAAGCAACCAAGAAACCTATCGCAAAAGCTCTTGCCCACATTTTAAAAAAATTATCAACAAAACCAACATTGACAAGGGTCATTATTCCAGACATAAAGAATGCCATAAATAAAGCCATAAAAAACGGAAAAAGAACTTTGGGATTTTTTAAAATTTTCATAAATTTATTTTATAGTTATTTTAAAAATGAGATGGCAATATTTTGTCGGTAGCAAAATTTTTTACACCCATCTTAGACAATGCGATAACTCTATCTTTGTCATTGACGGTCCAAGCAAATAATTCAACCTCTGGCAAAAAACTCAACAATTCACCATTGATTAATTTATGATTAATTGAAAGAAATTTAATGTTTTGGTCAATTAAAAAGTTTTTTAACGACTCCTTCGTTGAGTATGTTTCAAAATTCTCACAAACCGCAACAAAATTAATTTTTTCACCAAGTATTTTACGAAAATATTGACAAATTTCACCGGCTAATTTATATTCGGTTATGAATGGTGCAAAATAAAAGTTTGAAAAATCAATATTTTTTCTAATTATATCATCCTTAAGTAATGCCAATGCATTGCTTACATTGTTTTTATCGATATTTTTAAAATCGCACCAATAAACTAATTTATTGCCAAATTCTAAATAATCAATAAATTTCGGTAAATCAGCTTTTTTAAAACTATTGCTTGAATCTACATAAGCATCTAGCTCTTGCTTTGTTGGTTGGTCATGCTTTAGTATTAATTTATCAATATTTTCACAGTACCAAATATCAAATTCGATATTTCTAAACCCAAAACTGTAAGCTTGATGAAAGCTAGATATCGAGTTTTCAGAAGCAACACTTTTTTTATTATTTTTATCTTTTAAAACAAGCCCTCTATGGGCAAATAAATTAATTATCATATATGAGTTTTATAACTATTGGCACTTCATATCCAGATTCTATTGAATCTATGGAATTAATAAAAAAATTAACCGACGAATTATTGACCCGCAAAATTGCAGGCTGTATACACAGAACAAAAATTCATAGCTCATATATTTGGGAAAATCAAATAGTGCATGGAGATGAAATAAACTTAACTATTAGCACCAAAAAAAAATTTTATCAAGAAGTAAAAGAGTTAATTTTAAAAAATCACTCTTACGAAATTCCTCAAATTATTTACAAGAAAATTGATGGGGGTCTTAACGAGTATTTTCAATGGCTCTCGCTTTCTATAAAAAAATAAAAATAATAGTGGATAATAAACTTATTTAAAGTTAAATATCATTATTAGAATTTTAACCTAAAGATAAATTTTGGGTTAATTTTCGGTTAATTATTTATCGAGCTGGTTAAATCACAAAAAAGATAAATCAGACAAAGCTTATAAATTCAAGGCATCTTCAATTAATTAGCATCGATCAATAATAGGCGATGATAAATTTATCATTAAAAAAATAATAAACAGCTAAATCCTTGAATCAGTAAGCAGATAAAAAATTACTTCAACAAATTATTTAAATTTGTTGAATTTTAAATCTTACAAAACACTAGACCATTTTAAAGATCAATAAATTATGGTTTATTTAAAAAAGAATTCGAATCACAACTAAAACATATGACTCAAAGAACAATTTTAATTGATGCAGCTCATCGCGAAGAAACGAGAGTTGCAGTCCTTGAAGACGGAATTCTTCAAGATTTCGACCGTGAAGCAATTGCAATAAAACAAATTAAGGGCAACATCTATTTAGCAAAAGTAGTGCGAGTTGAGCAATCTTTGCAGGCCGCCTTTGTCGATTACGATGGAAATAGACATGGCTTCTTGCCGTTTCCAGAAATACATCCTGACTACTACCAAATATCCGATATAGACAAACAAAAACTAAGAGAATTAGCTCAAAATAACAAAAAAAATGAAGACGAAGACTCCAGCAATCAAGAAGAATTTTCTGAAAAACAGCTTGACAAACCTCGTCGACAAAATTATAGCCATCAAAATAATAATATTGAAAGCGATGAAGTTGAGGAATCAGTAACAACAGGCTCTTATTCAGTTGAAGATGAAACAGAAGTTTACGGCGGAAATATATACGGTGTCCACAAAAGATACAACATTCAAGATGTTATAAAACCTGGACAACTTGTTTTAGTTCAAGTTGCAAAAGAAGAAAGAGGCAGTAAAGGCGCAGCAATGACAACATTCATTTCGATTGCTGGCAAATATTGTGTTTTAATGCCAAATACTCCAAATAAAGGCGGGGTATCAAAAAAGGTCGATAATTTTCGTGATCGCAAAATATTAAAATCAATCCTTGGAGAATTATCAATTCCACTAGATCGCTCCGTTATTATCAGAACCGCAGGAGTCGGCAAAAGACCAGAAGAAATTAAAAGAGATTACGAATATTTATCAAGATTATGGGGAATTATATTTGAAGCATCTAATAATTCTAAAGCTCCTTCTTTTATTCATGCTGAAGATGATATAATTAAAAAAATTATTCGCGATATCTACAATGAATCAATAAAAGAAGTCGTAGTTGAGGGAAGAAAATCACACCAAGAAGTGGTTGATTTTATTCGACTGACAATGCCAAACATTAATCACAACATACAACTTCATGAAGAAAGGGTTCCTATTTTTAATAAATATAAAGTAGAGCAACAAATATCAGCACTTTACGAAAAACAAATTTTTCTTCCTTCTGGAGGTTCTATTGTTATTGATAACACCGAGGCACTCGTTGCAATAGATGTTAACTCTGGGAGGGCAACAAAAGAAAGTGGAATAGAAGAAACCGCCTACAAGACCAACCTTGAAGCAGTAAAAGAAGTAGCCAGACAATTAAAATTAAGAGATTTAGCTGGGCTTGTGGTTATTGATTTTATAGACATGTACGATCAAAGACACCGCAGAAATGTCGAGAGAATGCTAAGGGATGAATTGCAAAACGATAGAGCAAGGATCCAACTTGGCAAAATCAGCGTTTTTGGATTGCTTGAAATGTCAAGACAAAGATTGGGGTCAAGTTTTTTTGAAACCATTACTCAGCCTTGCAAAAACTGCAATGGCACTGGTTATGTTCGTTCAGTTGAAATATTAGCAGTAAGCATATTTAGAGCGATTAGACACTCTTCAATTGATAATCAAGTTGGGGTTGTTTACATCTACACTAGCAATGAGATCATCTCTTACATGATGAATTACAAAAGACAAGAAATTCTAAATACTGAAAATAGCTACAAAATACATATATTCTTTCATTTTAGCGACAATATTGGCAGTGCTGGTTTTGAAATTAAAAGAAGAAAAAGCCTATCTGAGGAAGAAAAAAGAGAAATAGAAATGGAGGTTTCAACTGGAAAGGTTAATATGCTTAAAATGGAGCAACAATTTAATGTTGACGAAGATAACTTTTCCAGCCATCGCAACAATAACAGCGAAGAAAATCGAGAAGAAAACAACAATCGAAGAGGCAACAAAAAGAACTATAAATATAAAAATCTTGAGAAAAAAAGAGGCAACCATAACAACTCTAAATCATCAATTATTAGTACCATTTTTGATTTTCTAAAAAAAGCTAAGAATCGCTAGTAGAATGCAAAATTATCTGAAAGATGAGCTAGTAATTGCTGGAAGAAAATTCAACTCTCGGCTTTTAGTTGGCACTGGAAAATATCACAATTTTCAACAAACCGCTCAAGCAATCGAAGAATCTGGAGCGGAAATAGTAACCGTCGCAGTCAGAAGAGTGAATATTGAAAATAAAAGCGAAGCAATGTTGCAAGATTTTATCGACCCAACGAAATTCACTTATTTACCCAATACTGCAGGTTGTTATAGTGCCGAAGAAGCGGTGAGAACACTTAAATTAGCAAGAATGGCTGGTGGCTGGAATCTCGTTAAACTAGAAGTATTATCGGAGCAAAAAACTCTTTATCCACAAGTAATAGAAACCATTAAAGCATCGCAAATCTTAATTAAAGAAGGTTTTGATGTTATGGTTTACACCTCAGATGATCCAA
>CAMDGT010000018.1 GCA_945898025.1 Rickettsia typhi
TCTCTATTTTGAACCTTGATATTAGATAATATTTTTGTAAAATATTCAAAATGTTGTTTTGCAAGAATTGTGGTGGGTGCAATAATACAGCATTGTTGACCTCTTGCAATATTTATTAAACAGCAATAAACGGCAATAATTGTTTTTCCGCTACCGACATCTCCTTGCAGTAGTCTCAACATTTGTTGTGGATTATTGATATTTTTGGCAATAATTTTGCAAATTTCTAATTGTGAATTAGTGAGTTTAAAGGGTATGGATTTTAGAAAATCTTGATTTATTGCTTTAATTTGTTCAACTGATAGCGTTTTTTTGTTAACAGTTTTATTTCTAATAATTTTATTTGCATAATTTTTGGCAATCAAGAAACCCAATTGCCAAGCCAGCAACTCATCAAATGCAAGCCTTGTTCGCGACTTATAAAAGTTGCTATTTTGATTGCTTAAACATTCTTGTGAATTAGGGTTATGCAAATTAATTATTGATTGCAAGAAATTTGGCATTCTTTGTTGGTGCAATATTTCTTGATTATGCCATTCTAGAGCTTCAATGTTATTAAAATCTTTTTTTATTTTTGAGATTAGCCATTTTATTTTGTCATTAATAAAAATATTGCTAATTCCAGCTGTAAGCGGGTAAATTAAATTATTTTCCAGTGATTGTTTTTTTAAAATTTCATTATTATTTTTTTCATCATCGTCAATAGGAATAATTTGTTTTGGATGAATTATTTGGTTTTCCTTAAAATTATTAGTGAAATTTCCTAAAATTAAGAAATGTTTACCAATAACTAATTTACTAACTTGACTGGGAAATATTTTAAAAAATACTAAAGAAATATATCCAGTCGGAGTGTAGCATAAAATTTTATAAGGCTTGCCCTCTTTTTCTGGCTTTGTATGCGATTCAACTTTAACTTTAATGGTTACCAGCTGATTGTTTTTTAACTCAAATAAACGGGGCAAAACAGTTATTTTCTCAATTTCAACAGGGCTGTGAAGCAATAAATGAAAAATCTTATCGCTATTAGTTAGGCGAGAAAAATTTTTACTAATTGCAGTGCCCACTCCTTTGATTGCAGTAAAAGGGGAGTTAAGAAATTCTAATAATTGATGTTCCATTGATTTGATATTTAATCTACTCTTCCCCTCTTGACATTCTTCTTTTTATGTCTCTTTCCTTAATAGATTCTCTTTTATCATAAAGCTTTTTGCCTTTTGCTATTCCCATTAAAACCTTCGCCATTCCTCTTTTATTAAAATGTATTTGTAGAGGTATTAAAGAAAGGCCTGCGACATTAATTTTGCCAACAATTTGATTAATTTGTTTTTTGTTGAATAATAGCTTTCTGGCTCTTTTTGGTTCGTGATTAAATCGATTTGCACCTTTATATTCACTGATATTAGCATTTATAAGGAAAATTTCACCCTTACTTTCTGCTCCATAAGCCTCAGAGATATTTACTTTTCCTTGACGCATTGATTTCACTTCACTGCCCATCAAAACAATTCCTGCCTCAATTTCTTCGATGATTTGATAGTTAAAACGAGCTTTACGATTTATAATTTGCATTATGCAAAAATGTTGATTTTAAAAAAATTAATTAAAAATAAAATTATATATTGCAATTTAAAAAAAAATACTTAAATTTTTTGCTCTTTTTAAATTTATTAGAAGTTTTGTGTTTTGTTTAGTGCTTTGAAAACTGCATTTAAACAATATTACTAATTAAAGTTAGCTACAAAATTTTACTTAAGTTTTTAAAAATTGTTATCAAATTTAAAAGCTAAAATATTCTTATATTAGTTGAAATTGTCAAAATAATTTTTGAAAATTGAAATAATACTGAATAAAGTTAATTAATTAAGCAATAATTATAAGCAAAATTTTTAATAATAAATTTATAAACCTTAAATTACAATACAATGCCTCTTTACGAGACCGTTTTTATTACTAGACAAGATCTTACCGTCGAAGATGTAGACAACTTGACTACCAAGCTTTGCAAAATTATTACCGATGGTAATGGCAAGATTGTTTCAAAAGAATATTGGGGGCTTAGAAATTTAGCCTATATTATTAAAAAAAATACTCGTGGTCATTATGTTTTAATTAACATTGATGCTCAATATCCAGCGGTTCAAGAGCTAAAAAGGGTTATAAAGTACAACGAAAACATAATTCGTAGTGTTTTATTTAATGTAGAATCTCACTCTGCCGAATCTCTTCTTTTTGTTTCTAGTGATGCAAAAGATTACAAAAATGCTAAACAAACAAAAAGAGAGCCTTCAAAAATAGATCTTATTTTAGATCAAGTGCAATTTGAATTCTAAATAACACAATAAATCAAGAAAATGAAGTACAAATCAAAAGAAGCTCCAAAAGAGCAAAAAGAATCAAAGCCAAATAGTAGCACAGACTCAGTAATTCAAGCTCCTCAACAAGAAGAAAGTTACCTAAAGATTTCCTTAGTTAATCAAGGTGTATTCTTTCGTAGAAAAAAGACTTGCCCTTTAAAAAACATAGATATTAGTGAAATTAACTATAAAAATCTCAACTTGCTAAATAAATTTATTTCAGAAAGAGGTAAAATTGCCCCTAGAAGAATTACCAATATATCTTTGCAAAAACAAAGAGCAATTAGCAATGCCATTAAGAAAGCTCGTCAGCTATCTCTAATTTCTGCAATTGGTAAAGAAGCAACTCAAAATTAATAAAAATAAAATGCAAGTTATTCTCGTTTCAAATATAGCAAGTCTTGGTAAAATCGGCGATATAGTCGAAGTAAAAAATGGCTATGCTAGAAATTTTCTTATTCCAACCAAAAAAGTCATATCTTTTAATCAAAATAATCAAAAACTTTTTGACGATAGAAAAAACGATTTTGAGATTGAAAATCAAAAATCTCTTGATATTGCCAAAGATATCAAGCAAAAAATCAGCGGTAAAGACATCATAATAATTGAAAATGCTTCTGATGATGGTAGACTTTATGGCTCGGTTAGTTCAGTTAATATTGCTACAAAAATTAATGAAATTATTGGCTCTAAAAAACTTTCTCGTGCTAATGTTTTTTTAAATAAACCAATAAAAGAAATAGGTCTTTATCAGGTTTCTTTAAATCTTCATCCAGAACTCTCTTTTGAAGTTAGGGCAATAGTTAGTAGAAGCCAATCTGAGGTTGACCAGTTAATCAAAACTCATAAGAAAAATCAAAATAAACAAGAAGATTCCTCTTTCACTAATCAAGAAGCTTCAGATAGTAATCAAAATGAAGATAAAGAAGACGATATTTTAAAAAATAAAATGTCAAGAAAAAAAGACAAATAAACAAATCGTCATCTTTATACAATAAAGCCCTGAATTATCTATTTGATTCAGGGCTTTGTTTTAACTTATTAAAAATTTATGACTAACTACCTAAGTTATTTCGATTTATCATTTGTTGTTTTTACATTAATCTCAGTATTAATAGGTTTTTCAAGGGGTTTTGTAAAAGAAATTGTCTCTTTAATAATTTTGGTTTTATCTCTTTATCTCTCTTGTATTGCCTCTCCATTCTTAATCAAAATATTAGAGCCAAAATATTTCGCCAATAATAAAATAGCAGGAACTCTAATAATTGTATTTGCCGTATTCTTTACTTCTACCGTTACATTAAAAATAATTACCGCTCCATTAGTAGTTAAAATATCTAATTTATTGAAAAGTGGATATTTTCCAGATAGATCGCTTGGATTTTTATTTGGAGCTTTGAAATCTATTATATATTTTAGTTTGTTTTACTCGATGTTGATTTATGGATATAATTTAAAGCATAAAATTACCGCTAAATCTTCTCTTCTTTCCAGTAATAAGAGGCAAGAAGTAGAAATAAAAATAGCAAAAATTAAAGATATTGATGTTGATATTGATGTCAAAAATCAGAATATAAAACTTCCAGAATGGCTTATTGATTCAAAATTTATCGGCTTATTGCAAATATCCTCAAAAGCAATTGAACCTATTGCAAAAATAATATTCGATAAAATTAAAGCAGAGTTGCTCGTTATGGTTAATAGTTTAGGGGATGTCACAGCTAAAGATATAATAAATATTCGCGACCAAAATGATTTAAATAATAAGATTAACAATATTAACAACAAAAATAGTCAATCAAATAATGATCTTGAGCAAAAAATTGATAAAATTATTGAAAATCAAGATATTTAATTTTGTTGATAAGGGTTTCTAATATCTAAACTGTTTAATATCCTTATCTCCATTGACTCCATTGCCTCTGCCTCTTGTTCATTTTTATGATCGAATCCAATAATATGAAGTATGCTGTGTAGAATTAAATGAGTTAAATGATTCTCAAATGATTTTTTTTCTTTAATTGTTTCGCTTTTTATTTTCTCGAATGCAAAAAAGATGTCGCCTAAAAAATGATAGTTGTTGTTTTTAAGGATCGCATTTAGGTTTGAGTTGCGAATTAACTTTTCATCTAAATACCCAAATGTCAATACATTGGTGGGTTTATTGATATTTCTAAATTCTTGGTTGATTTTTTTAATTTGTTGGTTGGAAACTAAGAAAATCGATATTTCTGCTTGATTATTTTGATTTTTGAGAAATGTTTTTAAATCCGTTTGGAGAGAAAGTAAATTAATTCTATATTCAAAGAAAGATGCAAGATTTTTATATTTTACGGGTTTAAAATCTAGCCATTTTTTAGTTTTTGTTTCAATATTAATAATAAAATTGTTATTTTTAATCATTAATTTTTAAATCAAAGTTAGGGCATTTAGTAAAATGAGACGGGCAAATTCTTGCCGAGCAGTTATTCTTAATATTTTCTAAATCTATTGCTGAATTGAAGCTAAAGCATTTCTTAGCACTTGAAAAATCTGTTGCTAAACAAATTTTTGTTAGTGATTCAATAAAAAATTGATTAAAATTTAAAGAGTCAACTCTTATATAATCAGTTGCTCCAAGCTCCTTTGCTTTATTTCTATAGTCAATATCAAGCTCAACTAATGTTTCTGAATGATCTGAAACAAAGCTTACTGGAATTATTGCGGGAATTTTTTTATCATCAATCGCTCTCTTTATTTCGCTATCTAGGCTTGGAGAAGTCCATTTTTTAGGCCCCACTTTTGATTGATAGCACAGCTGATAATCTAATTCACTGATATTGATATTAAGTTTTTTGGCAAGATTATCAATTATTACTTCAGTTGTTTTTTGTGCTTGAAAAGAGTAAGGGTCCCCTTTGTCGATTATGTCTTGAGGAAGGCCGTGAGCAGAAAATAAAAAACGAATTTGACTAATTTCATTTGTTTTGCTTTCAAGATTTTTATCAATTGCTTTTTTAATTAATTGGCTATGAGCCTCAATAAATTCAGGTTGCAAAGGGTAGCAACATACAGCCTTAATTTTAGCATTAAGTTTATTTTTATATTTTTTAAATTCTTGATAAAAATCATTGATTGATGATTCGCTGGTAGTTGTTGAAAATTGAGGATATAAAGGCAGTAATATTATTTTGTTTGGTTGATATTGATTAACTTTTTCCATTATTTCTTTTGAAAATGGGTGCCAATATCGCATTGCAACAAAAACCTTAAACTTGCCGTGATTGTTTAGTTCGGCTTCAATTAAACTTGCCTGTTTTGTTGTTATTTCAAGAAGCGGAGATTTATTATCAATTTGACGATAAATATTTTGTGATTTTTTGTTTCTTAAGGTGCTAATTAATGTTGCAATTAGAAATCTGAATGGTTGGGGTAGGTTAATAATCGCTTTATCATTGAATAAGTTGAATAAAAATTTTTGAACCGATGATAATTTATCTGGTCCACCAAGATTGAATAATACTACAGCTGTTTTATCTTCTTTATTTAATTCTGAAAATTTTATCATAATACAAAATTTATTAATTTGTTGGGCACGATTATTATTTTTTTAATTATATTGTTGCCAATAAATTTTTTTACATTCTCGCATTCTAGAGCTTGTTTTTTAAGAGTTTCATCATCAAGATCTTGCTTTACTTTGATTAAACTTCTTAATTTACTTGCAACTTGTATTGCTATAGTCACCTCGTTATTGCTGATTAATTCTTTATCAAACTTAGGAATATCTGCTTCGGAAATTAAATTTTTATTACCTAATTTTTCCCACAATTCTTCACTTAAATGAGGGGTTATAGGAGAAATCAGCAATAATAAATTTTTAAAACTAAGTAATATGGTTCGTTGATATTCAATATTTTGTTGTGATTTTGATTCATTTATCAATTTTTCAGTGGCATTAGAAAGCTCGCGAATTTTTGCAATTGCTCTATTGAAACCATTATTTTGATATTCGTTAATTACCGCTTCAATTGTTTGGTGATTGAGGTGGATAAGTTCTTGTTCTGATTGATTGCAGTTGATAAAGTTTGGCTCTTGTGAATTTTTAATTAATTCTTTGTCGAATTCAAAATAAGAAATCATTCTCCATATTCTGTTTATATATCGCCAACATCCATCTATACCGCTTTCTGACCATTCTAGGTCTCTTGCGGGTGGGCTATCGGAAAGCATGAATAAGCGGGCAGTGTCGGCTCCATAATTTTCAATAATTGAAGCTGGTTCAACAACATTCTTCTTTGATTTACTCATCTTTTCACTTCTACCAACCGAAACTTCTTCTTTGGTTTCTTGATGAATAAATCGATTTTCATCTATTTTTATAACTTCTTGAGGGTGAACCCATTTTCCATTCTTATTTTTGTAGGTTTGATGGCATACCATTCCTTGAGTAAGTAGATTCTTAAAAGGCTCCTCGCAATTAAGATATCCACATTTTTTTAGTGCTTTAACAAAAAATCTAGCATAAAGTAAATGCAATACTGCATGTTCTACCCCGCCAATATATTGATCTACGGGCATAATTTTGTTGACTATATCTTGTTCAAAAGCTTTATCTTTTGGTTGAGATATGTAGCGAAGAAAATACCAAGAACTTTCAAAAAAAGTATCAAAACTATCTGTTTCGCGAATCGCCTTCATTCCATTGTAAGTAGTGTGTTTCCAAGTTGGATGATTGTCTAGGGGGTTTCCAGAGCCTTTAAATTGAACATCTTTTGGCAAAGTAACGGGTAGTTCTTCTTCTGGTACAGGAACAACTGATCCATCTTCGAGGTATAATATTGGGATTGGACAGCCCCAATATCTTTGTCTAGAGATTCCCCAGTCTCTGAGGCGATAATTTATTTTTCTCTCTGCAATATTTTCATTGATAAGTTTTTCAGAAATTTCATTTTTTGCAGTTTGATTGTCAAGACCGTTTAAAAAATGAGAATTTATCATCACTCCATCTTCGGTAAATGGTTGCGAGATATTGATTTCATTGTTTTGAAATAGCTTATCAAGAAGTTCTTGATTATTTTTACTTTCTTGATGCAGTTTGATTGTTTTAGGGGTTATTGAGCTGTAAATGCCGAGATTGTTTATTTCCCCTAGTTTTTCATCTGCCTGATAGGCCAAAACTTCTTGTTCAATTGAAAAATCAGCATTAACTTCTGCAGGTTTGTTGCCTCTTACATCAAGGCGGATCCATTTTTTAAGTTTCTTAATGTAAACTACATTAAGTGTGTGAATAATTTTTTTTGACGATTGATCGTCTAGTAAAAGCAGTTGATCAGAGAAACCGCAGGGAATTTTTAAACCTCTTAAAATTGCTGTAAATAGGGTTGATTTTCCAAAGCAAAAACCTAATTGATTTTTTAAGACATCGCTTGCAATGATTTGAGGTATTTCATTGATGTATTCACTGCTATCCATTACATGATTTATTTCATCTCTTACGAAGTGGTAACAGGCTCTAATGATTTCTATTTCATCATCTAAATTTATTATTTTAGATTTAATTTGCTCAATAGTTTTTTTAATTTCTGGGTGAGAAAAGTTGATAATAATGGTTTCCTCAAGGAAATCATCAAGATTAGCAACGACCTTTTTAATTGGTAGTTGATATTTTTTAGCAAATTCAAAATCTCTTTCATCGTGAGCAGGGCAGGCGAATATTGCTCCCGTGCCATAATCCATTAATACAAAATTAGCAATATAAATTGGAATTTGTTGAGTTTTATCAGTGGGGTGGAAGGCTCTTAAACCTGTATCAATACCAATTTTTTCTTGTTTTTCAATGGTTTGTTCATCAATTGCATTTAAATTGCATTTAGCAATGAAATCTTTAATTTCAGCATTGTTTTTAGCCATTTCTTGGGCTAATTGATGATAAGGAGATATGCCAATAAACGATGCTCCAAAGAGAGTTTCTGGGCGAGTAGTGTAGATTTTTATTGAGTCGATATCATTGATTTTGCCATTAATTTTAAAATCAACGACAAGCCCTTCGCTTTTGCCAATCCATTTTTCTTGCATTGATAAAACTCTATCATTCCAGCCTGCAAGATTTTTTAGTTCTTTTAAAAGTTCTTCAGAAAAATCTGAAACTTTTAGAAACCATTGTTTTAACTTTCTCTTCTCAACTAATGCTCCACTTCTCCACCCCTTTCCATCTATAACCTGTTCATTGGCAAGAACGGTTTGGTCGATTGGATCCCAATTGACGAATGATTCTTTTTGATAAGCAAGGCCATTTTTTAGAAAATCAAGAAAGATCTTTTGTTCGTGTTTGTAATATTCTGGTAAACAGGTTACAACTTCCCGTTCCCAATCTATTGATATACCAATAGATTTTAACTCTTGACGCATCTGCGCTACATTTTTAAGAGTCCATTCTTCAGGATGTATTTTATGTTCGAGTGCGGCATTTTCTGCAGGCAATCCAAATGAATCAAAGCCCATTGGGTGCAAAACATTAAAACCTTGCATTCTGCGAAATCTTGCAATAACATCGCCAATTGCATAATTTCTAAGATGTCCCATGTGTATCCTTCCAGAAGGGTAAGGAAACATTTCTAAAACATAATATTTTTCTTTTTTGGAATCGTTGTCGAATTTAAAGATTTGTTTTTCTTCCCAGATCTTTTGCCATTTTTTTTCGCTATTGCGGTGATTGTAATTTGAATTATTGCTCTTCATTTTAGATTTATTTTTTAATTAGGTAGCATCATCATTTTATTATTAGCTTGGCTTTCATTTTGAATTAATGCTGGTGAAGGATTTATCATCGTCATGTTGTTATCAATAATGGGAGTTCTGCCTTGATTTTTTTGCAAAGTAATATTTTTATTTTTATTATTGACAGATTTAACATTGTAACTTTGATTTAGTTGTCTAGTTGAGTTGTTTTTATTTTGGTCATTAGAGTTGCTGGTAGAGTTTTTAGTACTGTAAAGCCTTGAATTATAAACGCACACAATATCTTGACCGCTTCTTAGAGTGAATTGTGGTGCCATTTGCTCTACAACAATGTAGTCTCCAACTGATCTAAAATTAACTAAAGATTCGAAGCCACTGGAATCAACGGTAAAAATAGCTGGAATTTCAGCATTTTTTCTTGCAAATTGAAAGTAAGTGAATAGTTGATCGTCAAATACCTTGAGCGGACTAATGCTATTTTCTCCGACATATTGATAGTCAAAATTATATATGCTTAAATCGCTCATATCTGGCTCATCTGATTTTTCTGATTTATTAAATTCAAGAATATTTTTATCTTCACCTTCTGGATATAAAAATTTAGCAACAAAGACAAGATCTTGATCGTTGATTCCCTTCGCTTCTTTTGCTGCGAGTTCAAAATGATAAATTCTTTTATTGGTGATTATGGTCATATTGGTTTCTGAATTATCTTCACCTACTGGTTTTAAAAATAAACGATTCTCTAAATGTTCAAACATCCATAATGTAGGATTGCCCATTGAAATCGTGCTAATTGATTCTCCTTCGTCAAACTCTATAAAGCCTTGATAGGTATAATGCCCAATGTAGCGATAAACTTCATTAGGATTATATATATAGCTACGAAATTTTTTTTCACTTCCGAGAAATCTTGGCGTTTGCGATGCTGAAACGTTATTTGTAGCTAGAGTTGCAAGTAATGCAAATATTAGAAATATTGCTGAAATATTTTTTTTGTTAATAATAAAATTAAACATTTATTTTTTTACTTTTAGTAATTGATAATCGGTTACAATGAATTTAACTTCTCTATCTTTATCATTTATTGCTTGATGTGATTTATTTTTTTTATAAGAAAATTTTTCAGTGTCTTTTGTGCCACTAAATTCAAACTTTAATTTGGCGATATAATTTTCTGAGATATCTCTATAGCCTTCTTCGTCAACGATTTTTGTTATTGTTGTAAAATCAACTTCAGCTTGATTTGGTATTTCTTCTTCAAGGAAAAAGTTTTTTGCTTTTTTTAAGACTTCTTGCGAAGATTTTTTTGTTATCGATGCTGAGTTGATTATAATTTTTCTCTGAATGTCTTTGCCGATAAAATTTACGGGGCTATTAGGATTATCTGAGCTCATCATATTCTGAAAGTCGCTATAAATTTTTTTTGATGATAAGTTTCTGATTTTATTAAATCTTTCATTTACTTTGTCAAAAGAAGTTTCTCTATAATCGTAGCTCTCAAATTCTTTAACATAGTAACTAGCTAGTTTTTTTGCCACTGCCTCATTAAGATTAGTTATTCTAGGGTCGTATTTTTCTTTATCAATTGCTGATTTTGGATGTGGCTTAAGATTTTGTAGATAAAAGTGATAGTTTGCTTCATCGATTGAACGAATAAAAATAGGCTTCTTTTCAATTAGAGGAAATATATAGCTCAACATTGAGTATAGACAATATACTATTAGAGCCGATACTAAACTTGCAATTAACAGTAAGCTTCTTTCATTGATTGGATTTATATATCGAAAAATATACCAATTAATGGCATCTTTAAAATATTCGCGATTAGAAACCGATTCTTTAATAAAAGAATCGTATTCTTCATATTCTTGATGCTTATTAAGTGGTATTGCTTTTGAGACCCTATAAATTCTGCCTTGATTTGGCGAATTATCTGATTTTATTGGTGAGTTTGAAGGTTTTTGTTCTAAATTTTTGTGCTCCATTTATTAAGCTATTTGCAATTTTTATTTATATTATCTTGAAGCATAAAACTATATTTTGTTATTTTAGGCAATTTTTAACTTAGGTTTTTAAAGCTAATTGGCTTTTAAGAAAAAAAGCATATTTCTTTTTTTAAACCTTTTTAATTTAGTTTGTTAATAAAATATTGTCAATATTAACTACTTGATTGTTGATAGAAATTTTCAATTTTTCTAATTATTTCTGAATATTCTTTAGTTATGTTTATATCTGCTCTAAAAGATGCTCCATTTTTGAAGCCAGAACTATACCAACCAATGTGTTTTCTTGCTAATGGTATTGCAATTTGCTCGTCATAATAATCTACCATTCCTTGAAAATGCTGAATAACTATTGTTTTTTGTTCTTCAATAGTTGGAGGTAAGATTTGTAATTGATGATTTAATTCCTTCTCAATTTGATTAATTAACCAAGGTCTTCCATAGCAGGCTCTGCCAATCATTACCCCATCTGCATTTGATTGAGATAAAGCATTTTTTGCATCTTGCGATGTTTTGATATCTCCATTAGCAATTACTGGAATAGAGACCGCATTTTTTACTTGCGCAATCATTTCCCAATTTGCATTGCCATTATACATTTGACAACGAGTTCTTCCATGAACTACTAGCATTTTTATCCCGCAATCTTCTGCTTTTTTTGCAAGGGATGGGGCATTTATATTTTCGTAACTCCAGCCTAATCTCATTTTCATTGTCACGGGAATTTTAACTGCCTTTACTACCGCCTCCATAATTTTTGTTGCCAAATCTTCGTCTTTCATTAATGCACTACCAGCAAATCCATTAACTACTTTTTTTACAGGACAGCCAAAATTTATATCAATTATATCGGCACCCATATCTTGATTTAATTTAGCAGCTTCCGCCATTATAAAAGGATCGCAACCAGCAAGCTGAACCGACATTGGGTATTGAGATTCATCTTTTTCGCATTTTTTAAGTGATTCTTTCGTTTGTAAAATCATTGCTCTAGATGCTATCATTTCTGAAATTAATAAAGGAGCTCCAAATTTTTTTACTAATTTGCGAAATGGCAGATCTGTTACTCCCGACATTGGAGCAAGCAAAACATTGCTTTCAAGTAAAATATTATCAATTTTTATCATTTGTTGCTTAAATATTATGTTTTAACGATTTTGGAGTATAAAAGAACTCAATCGCAATTGCAGAGATGATCATCAAAATTCCAATAACACTAACGAGATTAAGTTTTAAATTTTCTAAAAACATCGATGTAATAATTGCAATAATTGGATATATTAATG
>CAMDGT010000019.1 GCA_945898025.1 Rickettsia typhi
CTACAAAATAGCCTGCGCCAACACCAAATCAAATATTCCATTATTTTTTCTGTTATTATATCTAATTTTGAGTGATTAACAACTTGACAATTAAACTGAATGTAAAGCCAATTAGTGAGCATTATGCTCGTCTGTCATTATTTTACTGCCTTTCTTCATATTCTCGTCAATTTTAACCATAATATTCATAAAATCATTATCATCTTCATCATCTTTCTGTTTCTTCTTATTTCCCCTCGCAAACGAATCTGGCGAAGCATACACCAAGCGGTTTTGTAAGTTGCTCCTATTTCTCTTTGAAGCCACAAAGCATTAATTTTTTTTACCATTTAAGAATAAATGAATTGCATAAAACCATTTTTTTAAATCTGCCATAAAAAATAACAATTAATTATGTCGCTAAATAAAATGATTGAATATTTAATTAATCACTTATAGCATTTTTGCTTTAAAATTAACTAAATAACAAAATATTTATGAATATCATAATTGTCGGCTCTAGCTACGGAATAGGTAAAGAACTTGCTAAGCAGTATTTTTCTCAATTAACAAATGAAAATAAAGGCGGGTCATTAACCTTAATCGCAAGAGACACAAAAGCTCTTAACGAACTTAGAAATGAATTAAATAAAAATAATAATCAATCAAAAACAGTTAGAATAATCGTTGCAGGGATTGATGTAACTAAACAAGAAGAGTTTACAGATTTTCTACAAAATGCTGTTAAACAACAAAAAACCGATTTATTCATATATTGCGCTGGGGTTTATAGCCCAAATAATTTAGCTAACATAGACCTTAAAATCGCCAATCAAACAATAGCAATTAATTTCACCGCCATTGCTAGTGCTCTTTCGGTAATAATACCACAAATGAAAGTTCAAAAATCAGGTCAAATTGCACTATTTGGCAGTGTTGCAGGATATCGCGGGCTTCCAAACTCAGGTTTTTACGGAGCAACCAAAGCGGCAATAATTAATCTTGCGGAAACTCTTTATATCGAGCTTAAACCCTACAATATAGGGGTTTCGCTAATAAATCCTGGTTTTGTAAAAACTCGTTTAACTGACCTTAATAACTTTAAGATGCCTTGCCTAATATCAGCCAATGAGGCTTCAAGTTATATAATAAAAGGAATCAATCAAAGAGATTTTGAAATTCATTTTCCTAAAAAATTTACATTGCTAATGAAATTGATAAAAATTTTACCTAATAAAGTTTTTTTCAAATTATCGACAAAATTATTAAAAAATAATGAAAAATAAGGTTTTGTTGCCAATCAAGATAAGAGAATTAAATCAATCACAATTATCTAAAATTTTTACTATTTGGCAACAACAAAACCCCCGACCAAAAACAGAATTAATTTACCCCAACAACTACTGCCTACTAATAGCAATAGTTCTTTCTGCTCAAAGCACTGATATTGCGGTTAATAAAGCAACGAAAGATTTATTTGCTGTAGCGGATGATGCAAAAAAAATGATTGCCCTAGGAGAAGATAATTTAAAAAAATACATAAAAAATATTGGTCTCTACAACGGCAAAGCGCATAACATTATTAAGCTTTCACAGAGTTTGATTGATGATTTTGAAGGCGAACCGCCAAATAACTTTGATAAGCTTTTCAGCTTAGCAGGAGTAGGAAGAAAAACCGCAGGAGTCTTTTTAAATTGTGCTTTTCATTATCCAATCATCGCCGTTGACACCCATGTATTTAGGGTTGCAAATCGTATAGGTATAATTAAAGAAGAAAATATTAAAAAAAGCGAAACTGCACTCAATAAAAAAATCAAGGAACCCTGGAAAAAAGATGCCCATCACTGGATGATACTACATGGCAGATATATTTGCAAAGCAAGAAAGGCATTATGTTTAGAGTGCAAAATTAGCGATTGTTGCAATTACTACAAAAATATCTCAGCTATTTAACCCCTTAAATTAATTAGCAATTATACTCACAAAATCAAGATTAGAAATATTCTCGACCATTTGCACAATTACATTGTTTTTTTCAGACTCAATGACTACACCTATTAAAATTCCCGCTGGCATTGTTTCGCCATCTCCCGAAGTAAAGACCCTCTCGCCAACTGCAATATTATGATTTTTTTGCAAATAAAGTAAATCCATTTTAACGGTGTTATTTCCCGATAAAATTCCTGAAACTCTTGATTTAGAGGTAACAATTGGAACTCTTGATTTAGCATCAGTCAATAGCATAACCGCAGATTTATACAAACCAATACTAACAACCCTACCAATCATTCCAATCGTTCCAGAAACCACCGAACCTTCTATAATATTAGAATCAATTCCAGCATCTATAAAAATTTGATTGGTAAAAATTTGATTGGTACGACCTATGACTCTTGCACTCTTAAAATTATTGACTTTAGGAGAAATGAAATTTAGCAGAGATTTTAATTCTTTATTTTCTTCATATATATTTAAAGTTTTAATATAATGGTCACGGAGCTTGTTGTTTTCTTCTCGCAAGGCGATATTTTCATTTTTAGCAGAAATTAATTGATTGAAATTGGTAAATAAATCAACAACAGCATTAAAAGGCAAAGAAATTGTTGAAATAATTGGCTCCGAACAAGAAACAAAAAATATTGTTAAATTATCAGAAAAACTGCGATTAACCCTGCTGGTTATTATCATCACAATTGATAATATTATCAAAAAAAACATTTCTATTTTTTTAAAAGTTGAAGATAAATTATATTGTAAATTATAATTAATATCATTTTTTTTAAAATTGAGATATTGTCGCATAAATTATTGATTTATTATTTCTTGATAAGATTTTATAAAATGCTCCTTTATTTTTAGAAGAATCAACTGTTCAATGATTTTATAATCAAATTTTTGAAGTTTTTGTTGGTAAATTTTAGCGATTGAGGCTACTCCATAATTTTTTATTCCACAAGGAATAATATTATTAAAAAATGATAGATCTGGATCAATATTAACAGCAATGCCATGGTAAGAAACCCATTTCTTTAATTTAATACCAATTGCCGATATTTTCTCCTCTTTGCCGTCGCAATCAACCCAAATGCCAACTCTATCTTCTCTAACCTCACCTTTTATTTTAAAATCAGCTAAAATATTGATAACCCAACTTTCTAAAAATTTTATAAATATTGAAATATCAGGGTTTTTAGGATAGAATAATTTTTTTAAATCAAGCATAATATAAATTATCTTCATTTTAGGGCCATGAAAGGTATATTTACCGCCACGATTAGTTTTGAAAACTGGAATATTGCCGTTTATGTTAATAGCATCTTCATTTTTTGCACTTACTCCTGCGGTATAAACAGCATCATGCTCTAAGACCCAAATTAAAGGAGGATGATTTTGATTAATTACTCCCTCAACTCTTTCCTGCATTAATTCTAGAGCATTAGAAAAATTGATATATTTTGTCTCAAAACGCCATTCTATTTTTTCTAAATAATCATTAAAAACAGGATTATTTGATGTTTTTATCATAAATTAATTGATAAAAACAAGTTATTTTAAAGATTCCTCTATCGCTAGGGCAACATTTAGCATTGTTTGCTCATCAAAATGTTTAGAAATAATTTGCAAACCAAGAGGCAAGCCATCGCTATCAAAACCCGCAGGAACTGACATTGCTGGCAATCCAGCTAAGTTAGCAGGAATGGTAAACATATCGTTTAGGTAGATTTTAATTGGATCTTGACTAGTTAAATCTTTAGAAGAATCAATGGGAAATGCAGAATTAGGAGTTGCAGGAGTTAATATGGCATCAACTTTAGTAAATGCTTGTTTAAAATCTTCTAGAATTAACCTTCTAACTTGTTGTGCTTTTTTATAATAAGCATCGTAATATCCAGACGATAAAACATAAGTTCCTGTTAATATTCTTTTTTTAACTTCTTTTCCAAAGCCTTCAGCGCGATTATTTTCATAAAATTGTTCAAGGGTTAGATTTTCCTGAGCACAACGAAAACCGTACCTAACTCCGTCGAATCTTGCCAAATTTGAAGATGCCTCAGCCGATGCAACAACATAATATATTGATGCTGAATATTTAGTGTGAGGCAAAGAAATATCAACTATATTTGCACCACGATCTTTTAAGATATTAATGCCTTTTTGCCATAATTTTTCAATATCATCAGACATTCCGTCCATTCTATATTCTTTAGGAATTCCGATATTTAGGCCGTTGAGATTAGAATTAAGTAATGCCTCAAAGTTTGGCACCGGTATATTTATTGAAGTTGAATCTCTTTCATCAAAACCAGAGATAACTTTTTGCATCAATGCGCCGTCGTAAACATTTTTTGCAAAAATGCCCGCTTGATCCATCGAGCTAGCAAAGGCAACCATTCCGTAGCGAGAACAACGACCATAAGTTGGCTTAATGCCTACAATGTTAGTAAATGATGCAGGCTGACGAATTGAGCCACCTGTATCGGAGCCAGTTGCTCCTGCACATAAATTTGCTGATACCGCACAAGAAGAACCGCCAGAAGAACCGCCCGGAACGAGATCTTCGTCAGAAGAATTTTTTTTATAAGGATTAATTACAGGACCAAAATGACTCGTTATGTTAGTAGAACCCATGGCGAATTCATCCATATTTAACTTGCCGAGATTAATTGCTCCCGCATCGAGTAGTTTTTGAGTTACTGTAGATTCATAGCTAGGGATGAAATCTGCTAGCATTTTTGAGCCACAAGTAGTTTTAATGTTTTTAGTGCAGAATAGATCTTTGATTCCAATTGGAACCCCTGTTAAATTTGAGATATCACCCTTTTCAACTTGTTCATCGGCTTTTTTTGCCTCTAATTTTGCATTTTCAAAGTTGGTGGTAATAAAGGCATTAAGCCTTGTATTATTTTCAATATTTTTTATATAACTATCTACAACCTCTGAAGGCTTGAATTGTTTGGCTTTGTAACCATTAATTAATTGAGAAATAGTTAATTTTGTAAGTTCCATTTTTTAAATTTAATTCTAAGAATTGATTATTTTATACTGGTTAATTTATCAAATAATTTATAGACAAATTTTTTAATTATCAATAAAATAAAATAACTAATTTTTTAACAAAATCTAACTTTAAACATGAATAAAAAACTAACAAACAAGCTATTATTAGGGCAAGATTTATCAAAAGAATTTAATTCTGCAAAAAAAAATCAAAATAATCTTGTTAACAATCAAGCGATTTTACAAATTGTTGATAATCCTCACTGCGACAGCAATTATGTTGTTCGCTTTACTTGTCCAGAATTTACCTCTATTTGCCCTATTACTTCACAGCCAGATTTTGCTCATCTTGTAATTGACTACATTCCAAACAAAAAAATTATTGAAAGCAAATCTCTTAAATTATACCTCACTTCATTTAGAAATTGTGGTTCATTTCACGAAGATTGCACCATAAAAATCGCCAAAGATCTTATCGCCATTAGCAAACCAAAATGGCTAAGAATTGCTGGATATTGGTATCCAAGAGGAGGTATTCCAATTGATATATTCTTTCAAAATGGCACCATTCCTAAAAAAACATTAATTCCAGAATTAGGAAATTTAAATTATCGCGGTAGAGGTTAAATATACTCTTGATTTTTTTAAAAAATTAACTAGCTTTTATTAAAAATTATTAACATTTAACTTTTATTAAAAATGTCGCAAAATCAAGATAACAATCAAGAAAACATAATTCACAATAAAACCAGTCAAAATAAAACTGGTGAATTTAATTTTGATGTTGAGGTTAGTAAAGTTCTCAACTTAATGATAAATTCTCTCTACACCAATAAAGATGTCGCATTGAGAGAGCTTATTTCAAACAGTGCAGATGCTTGCGATAAAATTCGCTATCTCAGCACACAAAGCCCAGAACTAAATAACGAAGAGCTTAAAATCAATATTTCTATCAAAAAAAAAGAAAGGAAATTAATTATAGAAGATAACGGTATCGGAATGAACCAAGAAGACCTAATCGAGCATCTGGGAACAATTGCCCGCTCTGGCACTGAGAATTTTGTTAAATCTTTAACTGGAGACAAGCAAAAAGATGTTCAATTAATTGGGCAATTTGGAGTTGGGTTTTATTCAAGCTTTATGATTGCTAATATCGTTGAGGTAATTTCACAAAAATACGATCAAAACACCGCTTATATTTGGAGTTCAGAAGGTCACAACAGCTTTACTATTAACGAATATCAAGAGCCTTTTAAAAGAGGAACCAGAATAATCTTGCATCTAAAAGATAATGCTGATGATTTCCTTGACCGCTTTCACATTAAACACATTATTCAAACTTATTCCGATCACATTAATTTTAAAATTGATTTTATACCAGAAAATATTGAAGCGGGAGCAAAAATTGAAACTCTAAACTCAGCTTCAGCACTGTGGACAAAGCCAAAAGAAGAAATAACACAAGAACAATATCAAGAATTTTTTCGCCATATCGCCCACTTACCCGGTGAGCCTTTCATGACTATTCATAACAAAGTAGAGGGTTTAGTTTCCTATACCAACCTATTTTTTATCCCAGCAAACAAGCCATTTGATTTATTTCATCCCGATCGCAAAACCTCAGTTAAATTATATGTTAAAAAGGTATTCATCAGCGCAGAGTTGAATTTAGTGCCTTCTTACCTAAGATTTATCAAAGGATTAGTTGATTCAGACGATCTACCGCTCAATATAAGTCGCGAGAACTTACAACATAATGCAGTTATAGAAAAAATTAAAAAATCTGTTATTTCTAAAATTCTTAGCGAATTAAAAAAGAAGTCTAAAAAAAGCGAAGAAGAATATATTCAATTTTGGCACAATTTTGGTGCAGTATTAAAAGAAGGGCTTTGCGAAACTTCCGAATTTCGTGAAAAAATTCTAGAAATTTGCTGTTTTTACTCTTCAAAATCTCCAGATCAACTTATCAGCATTGCAGATTATATATCTAGAGCAAAAACAGGGCAAAATAAAATTTATTTTTTAACTGGTGAAAATATCAATAAAATTCAAGCATCGCCACAATTAGAAATTTTTTCAAAAAAAGATGTTGAGGTTTTATTTTTAACCGATGCCGTTGATGAATTCTGGGTTACTGTTGCATTGCCTTATAAATCAAAAATTGAAAATCAAGAACAAGAATTTGAATTTCAATCAATTAATCGCAACGATGTCGATTTGTCTTTGATTGATAAATCAACAACAGAAAAAAATGATGAAAATAACAAAGATGACCAAGAAGAAAATGACAATAAATTAAAAGATATTACCGATAGTAAGTTTTTATCTTTAGTAGGTTTTTTCAAAGAAACCTTAGGAGAAAAAATTTCCGATGTTAGAATCTCAAAAAAATTAACTGATAGCCCAGTTTGCTTAGCGGTTGATGTTGGATCTATGGATATAAGGCTCGAAAGATTCCTACTTGAACAAAAGCAAATTCAATCTGGTAGTGCCAAAATATTAGAAATTAACCCAAATAACGAAATAATACAAAATCTAAATAATCAACATATTCAAGAAAACCTAAAAGATCAATCACAAGACAGCATTAGAACATTATTTGATCTTGCTTGCATAATTGAGGATGAACCAATTGCGGATAGTAAAGATTTTTCTCGAAGATTACAAAAAATGCTAACATAAATGCCGAAAGAAAAGCTTGGTAATATTGTTTGCAATGCCACTGCAAACAATATTATAAAATTTCTAAATTATCTAGAATATGAAAAAAAATACTCACCACACACCATTATAGCTTATCGGGAAGACATTTTTAGTTTTTTTAGCTTTCTTTCTGATAATGAAAATAAAAATATATTATCTATTGATAGGCTAGAAAAATTAACCCTCACCGACTTTAGATTATGGCTTACAAAAAAATTAGATAAATTAGATAATCGCTCCAGAGCTAGAAAAATATCATCTCTTCGCTCATTATTTAATTTTCTTAATCGCAATAATTTGTTAAAAAATAATGAAATAACAAAAATAAAAACCCCCAAAATATCAAAATTATTACCAAAACCAGTTTCTATTGAAAATATAAAATTAATTATCAACGAGATTAAGCAATTACAAAGAAGCGATTGGGAAAATGAAAGAGATGTAGCAATAACATTATTGCTTTATGGCTGTGGTTTAAGAATATCGGAGGCATTATCTATTAATAAAAATAGTATTGCCAATGGAGAGTTCATAAAAATTGATGGAAAAGGCAAAAAACAACGAATTGTGCCAATTATATCAGCGGTTAGCGAACAAATATTAATTTATCTCGCTATTTGTCCTTTTGATATTAAGAATACTCAAAAAATATTTCGCACTATAAAAAATCAAGATTATTATCCTCTAGCTTTTCAAAATCTAATTTTAAATCTAAGAAGAAAATTCAATTTATCAGAAAATATAACTCCACATAGCTTTAGACATTCATTTGCCAGCCATTTACTAGAAGAAGGTGCAGATATCAGATCTATTCAAATGTTATTAGGGCACGAAATGCTTGGAACCACTGAAATATATACTAAAATCACTAAAAATAATTTAATTAGCAATCATCAAAGGTTTTTTGATAGATAGGTTATTTTTTTCTAAAACAGGAAGTATCAAAAAAGTTATGATTTTAATTAAACAAGGAGCCAAACAATAAACTATTGGCAAAATATCAATATTAATTGTTGATTTACCGCCATCAATGAGCCATGAATAATCTTTTGCGATTAAAATAAAACTAATAAATGTTGCGATGGCAAGAGCTAATTTTGCAACAAAACTAAAAATGGCAAAATAGCTGGCCTTAAACTCTTCTTTATAGATCAATGTTGTTAAAATTATCTGTGGAGCAATTAAATCACAACCCATCGCAAACCCAGAAAATAAACAGATGAAATAAAATATTTTAGAATCTCCCCTACTAATCAATGCCGTAAAAATAAAAATAACAACGGATAAAGCGATAGAAAATCGCCAAGCTTTAATAATTGAAAATCTTTTAGCAATATTATTCCAAAAAGGAATGCCAATTATTGCCGATAAGAAATATAAGCCCAAGAAATTACCCATTTCACCTAATGCCAATAAATAATATTCAACATAAAAACGAATTAATAATGCAGGAATCGCAACCCCAATTGAATTAATTAAATAAATAAACAGCAGTTTTAAAAAAACTCGGTTTTTAATTACATTTAACAAAAATTTTGTTTTTTGAGAAATATATAATTGACTTGAAGATATTAAGGCTATTTTGCTAGAGCTCAAATTAACAACGATTAAACTTGGCACCATAAAAAGCAATGCCACTAACCATAGTTGCGACAAGGATTCATCGTAAGTTTTACTATTTTTATTTAAGTAAATTATTATTGTTGGCAATATTGCAGATAAAAGGGTTCCCACAACCTGAAAAGATTCACGGCAAGAAATTAATTTATTCCTTAATTTTGAATCGTCGCCTGCAATATCAACGGCTAATGCCTCATAATTAATCGAAAGAGCAGAAAATGTAAAGTAAAATAATGTTAGAATAATTGCCAAATAAATTGCGGAAGCATATTGCGATAGAGCTAGAGGCGGATTAAAAAGAAAATAAAACAATATAACTAACATTACCATCAAAAAATTAATCAAGGCAATTCTAGTAATTTTTTTTCTATAAAAATAATCGCAGTAATAACCTATTATTGGGTCAGTAATGCAGTCAAAAATTCGCCCAATAATTAAAATGGAAGCAGTTATTATAACTGGCAAACCAACAATATTAAGATAAAAACTTGCAAGATGTAAATAAATTGGCATGACAATAATTGCCATTGGCATTGCCAATAGCGAATAAGATATCATCATTCGCTTATAGAATTGTTGTTATTAATAATTCTTTGATAAATAATTTTACGATTAAGATTGAATGATTGAGATATTGCATCCGCTATATCTCTAATTGACAATCCGGTTGCTAGATTTTTTGCAATCAATTCATCAATCGCTTCCCAATCTATATTTTCATTTTTTTTGTCTAATTTTTCAACCACCAGAACAAATTCACCCCTTATTTTTTCTGGATGATTTAAAAGAATTTCTTTAATTTTATAGGGCTCATCGACGATAATTTCTTCATAAAATTTAGTTAATTCCCTCATTAAGGAAATTTTACGATCCGCAAAAATTATCATAAAATTATCTAAACAATCTATAATGCGATGCGGGGATTCAAAAAACACAAGGCTATAATTTTGTGGCAGAGTTTTTAGAAAATTAAGAGCTGATATTTTGCTGGGTGGCAAGAAGCCAAGAAACAAAAAATTATCACAAGCAAGACTACTAACCGATATAGCAGTAGTAATTGCTGATATTCCGCCAATAGGAGTAATTTTAACCGAATTTTCTTGCAAAAATCTCAAAAGTTTAAAACCGGGGTCAGAAATTAGAGGAGTTCCAGCATCACTAACCAATGCCAAAGCCTTGCCATTATTAATATAATTGAGAATTTGCAAATGAGCTTCTATTTTTGCATGATCATTATAGATTATAAGTTTTTTATCTTTAATTTCGTAATGATTGAGTAATTTCGCAGTCACTCTGCTATCTTCGCAAATTATTATATCAACATTATTTAAAATTTTTAATGCTCTAATTGTTATATCTTCAAGATTGCCTATCGGAGTTGAAACCACATAAAGCCCTGAATGCAAAGCCTCGCTTGTTGAATTATGTTTATCGTTTGAATATTGAAACATTTTTAATAGTTAAGAAAATTATGCTATCATAATAAAACTACTTTAAAGTGAATGGCAAGATATTTTATTATTCGAACTACAAAAATTAATTTTTCATTAATAGAAAAAACTTAACAAGATTTTTATTAATAATTTATTTAAT